>JAJXSS010000380.1 GCA_021784455.1 Planctomycetota bacterium | reverse complement strand
TTCATGAGGAAGATGCGCGGATGTGTCAGGCCATCGGGCGGCATGGGCTGGAGGTGCTGCGGCCGCTGCTCCAACAGGGGCAAGCAGATGCCAATGAACAGGAGGGGGCCATCTTGGGCAAGCCTGCCCTTGCCTCCAACCCCTTGCCCCTTGCCTCTGCTGATCTGCCTGGCATCCTGACGCACTGCAACGCCGGGGCCCTGGCCACGGGGGGCATCGGCACGGCCACGGCGCCGTTGTACCTGGCCCAGCAGGAAGGGCTGGGCTTCCGCGTGTTTGCGGATGAGACCCGGCCGCTGCTGCAGGGGGCGCGACTGACGGCGTTCGAATTGAGCCAGGCGGGGATCGACGTGACGGTGATCTGCGACAACATGGCCGGAACCCTCTTGCGCCAGGGCCGGATTCGGGCTGTCATCGTGGGGGCCGACCGCATTGCGGCCAACGGGGACACGGCCAACAAGATCGGTACCTACCCACTGGCGGTGCTGGCGAAGTACCACGGAGTGCCGTTTTTCGTGGCCGCCCCGTCCAGCACGTTCGACCGGTCGCTGCCCGATGGGCGGGGCATCCCCATCGAGGAGCGGTCGGGCGATGAGGTGGCCCACGGCTTTGGCCGGCGCACCGCGCCCCCGGAAGTGAAAGTCTACAACCCGGCGTTTGACGTGACGCCGCGGGAACTGATCACCGGCATCATCACCGAGAACGGGGTATTGTGAACGGGTCCGTCACGGGGCGCCCTGGTAGACGCGGACGTAGTCGATGTACAGGTCGGCGATGCCATCATAGCGCGACAGGTCCATGGGCCAGCCGTTGCCGCCCACCGCCAGGTTGATGAAGAAGAACCAGGGCCCCTTGGCTGAGAGCTTGCCAGCCGGGTGGCGGGCGACTTCGACGTTGTCGCAGTAGTAGATCACCTCGGTGGGGGTGATCTTGGTGCCGTAGATGTGGAAGGTGGTGGGCCAACTGGCGCCGCCGCCCAGCTTGGTCATGGGGACCTGCTGGTAGACGCCCGGCTGCTTCTTGCCTTCTTCACCCTGGTTTCAGTAATGGGTGGCGATCCAGTAGCCGGTCTGGTTGGGGTTGTGCGGGCCCCAGCCGCCGTAGGCCTCAATGGTGTCGAGTTCATCGGCCGGTTCCTTCAGCCCCTTATAGACACTCCGGGTCATCAGCCAGAAGGCCGGCCAGGTTCCCGGGGCCGACTGGGCGGTCAGGCGGCACTCGAAGTAGCACGGGGGCGTGGCGAGGATGCCCGTGCCATCCATGCGCAGGGCGGAGATCAGGCCGGTGGAGCGGGTCATGGCATCGGCGCGGATGCGCAGGTAGGTAACTGGCCGCGCATTCTGTCGGATGACCTCGCCGTCGGACAGAAGGTGGCCGACCATTTTCTGGCCGGGGGCTACCGGCGCTTCGCCTTCTATGGCGACCTGGCGGGCATCTGGGTGACGCGGCGGCGCGAAGGTTTTATCGGGCAGGTGGAGGCCGCAGGATATCGGGTGCAAGTTACGCCCCTGCGTGGCGTGGCCAAGGATGCCCGAGCCCTGGCGCAATGGCTGCAGCAGCAGGAATTCCCCCTGGCAGTCATGGTGGTGCACGATTACGCCGCCACCGCGATCGTCGAGGCGTGCCGGGCCATCGGCCGGCGCGTGCCCGAGGATGTGGCCGTGGTCGGGGTCAATAATGATGACCGCGTGTGCGAGGTCATCAGCCCACCGCTATCCTCGGTGCCGCTGAACCTGTATCGCATCGGCTATGAGGCCGCGGCGCTGTTGGACCAGATCATCCGGAAGCAGGAGCCGGCCGCCTGGTCGATCCTGGTGCCGCCCGGGGAACTGATTGTGCGGGGTTCCAGCGGCGGCATCGCCTCCGCTGATCCGCAGGTCCGAGCGGCGGTGCAGCTCATCCGGGACGGCCTGGCGGAGGGGATCACCACCAAGCAGGTGGTGGCGCGGACCGGCCTGACGCGGCAGACGCTGAACCACCGGTTCACCCAGGCCCTGGGGCGCAGCGTGGCGGCCGAGCTCCGCCGGGTGCGCATCGAGCGGGCCCGGCAACTGTTGTCCGGATCGGATGTCCCCATGCCCGAGGTGGCGCGCCAGGCCGGGTTCTCCAGCGCCCGGCAGTTGAGTGAGACTTTCCATCACGAGGCGGGGCTCACGCCCACGGCCTACCGGCAGCGTATCCGGCCACGCGGCCAGCCGGGCTGAGGGGTGGCGCCGGCCCATCGCCCCGAAGGCTCGAATCGGCGGCGGGCGGCCGGGCCGGCTACAGGATGATCGAACCGCCCTGGGCCAGCAGGCGGCGCACGTCGCGGGCGGCCACCTGGTCGATGCCGGTGTTTTGCTGCAGGGCCTGCCCAGCCGCCACGCCCGCGGCCTCGCCGGTCTGGTTCAGGTTGACCATGACGCGCACGGCCGCGTGAGCCAGGGGATCGGCGTCGAGCATGCGCCCGGCCACGATCACATTGGGATAGGGCCCTTGAGGCACCAGGCTGCGCGGGCGCTCGACCACCGCGCCGCGCCGGCCCAGGCGCTCCATCACCCGGGTGGTCAGGCCGCCGATGATCGGGCGCTCGAAGACCTCATCCAGCGGCGAATGCCAGACATTGACCAGCGACCGCGTGGCCACGCCTCCCAACGCACCGGCTTGTTCGACCAGGGCCACGCGGCAGCCCAGATGGGCCGCCCGCACGGCGGCAAAGACTCCCGTGCAACTGCCGCCCAGCACCAACACATCGGCATCATAGAGGACGGGGGTGGACCGCTGCGGTTCGATAATCGGGTCGGGGTTCAATGGGGCCATAGAAGATTCGCGGCGGCGACGGATCGAGGCCGATCCCCCTGTCCGACGATACCGTGCCCTAACGATGCGTGAGCCTGGAGCCGCCAAGGCAGCCGCTGCTTGAGGGGGCGCGGCCCCCACTTTACCGCGCAGGCGGCCGGGTTCATTCTACCGCGGCCGGCACCGCCCGCAGGGGCACGACCACCACCGGGCAGGTGGCGTGGCGGATCACCCGCTGCGTGGTGCTGCCCACCAGCAAGTGGTGCAGGGCGCCGTGGCCGTGGGAGCCGATGACGATCAGGTCGGGGTGCAGCCGGTCCACTTCGGCCGCGATGGACGCGGCGTCGGCGGCCTCGGACAGGATGGAATCGACCTCCGGGCAGCCGCGGGCCCGCAGTTCGTCCTCGAGCTCGGCCATGCGCTGGCGGGCCAGGTCGGCATCGCGGCCCAGGTCCTGCACCCACATGGGCAGGGTCATGTCTTCGGCCACCACCGGCGCGGGCACGATGGGCAGGGCATGCAGCAGGCGCAGGTGGGCCCCGGTGGCCTGGGCCAGATCGGCCGCCACATGGGCGACTGGCCGGGTCATCTCCGAGAAGTCCAGGCAGGCAACGATGGTTTTCACGGGGCGCCTCCTTCGCAGTGGGCGGCCCGTGGGGCCACGGGCCGGAGGATACGGGCGGTCCCTCAGCCTCCACCTATATTGTTGCCCTCCCGGCCAGCAGGGGCGACCGGTCCAGGCGATTAATTTCACCGCCGCCTGTGGCCAGGTTGACCACAGAACAAAAGGGGTGCTCCGCCGAGACCGGCAGCGGTTTACGCGGCCTCGACGGTCTCGATCACAGAACGGGGGCTTGGGATTGGCTCCCGGTGCTCCCGGAGGGAGTCAAGATAGGTGGCCACGGCGTCTTTGATGCCGCGCCGGATTTCCTCGACGCTGTCGCCGCAGGTTGTGCAGCCGGGCAGGTCCGGCACATAGGCGGAGTAGCTTCCGTCGTCGGCCTTTTCGATGATGTAGAGGTATTTCATGAGCGTCCTCATTTCACCCCAGCCTGCCGGAGGATGGCATTCTCTGTTCCCTTGGGTACATCCCGGTTCAGCTTGCCGCCGCCGGCCACAACGACCGCACCCGGCCGGGTGGGGTGCCGGTAGATCATATGATCGCCGCGCCCCATACGGCCAAAACGTCAACCATTGGCCTCGATCAGCTTGATGATGTCGCGGTACTTCAATAGCACGGGAAATTATGCCAAAGCGCCCGGGCAGCGCCTGGCCCGGGCGGGGCTTAGGCCAGCGTCAGCAGCGTGGTGAACATCAGCAGCCACACCGCATCCAGGAAGTGCCAGTACATGGTGAGGTAGCGCACCGGGCGGTGCTGCTCGTGGTCGTAGCCGCCGCGCAAGGCTTTGATCCAAATCACCACCATAGGGATCAGCCCCCCCAGCACGTGGGCCGCGTGCAAGAGCACCAGGCAGAACATCAGCCCGTAGAGGTTCATGTTGTGGGCCCTGAGCCGCTCGTGCTCGGCCAGCAGATGGGCCAGGGCCGGGGTCTGGATGGCGATGAACAAGACGGCCAGGCCCAGGGTGGCGGTCATGGACAGCTTGAAGTGGGACTGCTTCTCGCGGCGCACGCACCCCAAGGCGTGCTGGATGGTGAAGCTGCTGATGAGAATCACCCCCGTACTAATCCAGAACAGCCCGGGCACGTGCAGCGCGCCCGATGGCGGGGCAAACCGGCCGCCCACACGGATCATCGTGTAGGCCAGCAGGCTGGCCAGAAACAGCATCGTCAGGGCGGACAGGAAGATCAGCATCCCGACCACACCCAGATTCGG
>JAJXSS010000379.1 GCA_021784455.1 Planctomycetota bacterium | reverse complement strand
ACGAGGACTTGGAACCATCCAAGCTGGATTCCGGGGGGGATCTGTTCAGGGGCAGGAACAGGTCGAGCCGCCGGCGTCCCTTATCGCGAGGACACACTGGCGCTCGACAGGCAGGTCTTCCGGCTCGGGGTTGCTCCCTGCGTGCCTTCCCATCCGGCCCGTTGCAGGCCGGACAGTGGCTCAGTCGCAGGTCGCCTCCCGCACCCTTCCCGATCCCACAAGGGGCACTTCCGGGGGGGCACGGGCCCTTTACGGCGGCGCGTCCGCGGAGGAATCAGGAAGAAAGTCAAAAGTGCAAGGTCAAAAGTGAAAAGTGAAGATGCCGCTTTCCGCGTTCTCTTTCTTTTTGCTTTCTACTTTTGCCTTTAACTTCCTTCCTTACCTCACTTCCCTTTTCATCCGCCCAAAGGCGGACACCTGTCGAACGAACGAGTCTGAATATACCGGGCCGGATCCCCGCGGGCAACAGACCTCCCGACCGGGGCCGCAACAATCCACAATTCCGCACCAGCGCACCAAAAGCGCACCAAAACGCCAACGATTCAGTTCCACCTACCCGCACAGATACCGCCGGTGGCTTATGTGCCCCGCTTTTGAATTTCGGAGGATTCCGAGGGATTCCGGGGAATTCCGGGGAATTCCGGGGGCAATCGAAAATCGAAAATCACAAATCGAAAATTCCCCTTACCCCGCCTGCTCCAGATACGCCGCCAGCAGATCCCGGCAGGCGTTCAAGTCGGTCTCGTGCACCATCTCCGTCACCGTGTGGATGTAGCGCGTCGGGCACGACAGCGTCATGGCCCGTGTGCCAGCGGCCGCCCGCTGGATGGCCCCCGCATCCGTGCCGCCCCGCGGCAGGATGGAACGCTGGTACTTGATCTTCTTCGCCCGGGCTATCTTCTCGAACGTCGCCAGAAGCTGGGGGTCGGCGATCGTGGCCCCATCCATGTACGTGATCGCCGCCCCGCCCCCGGAAACACTGACCCGCTGATCCTCCGGAACGCCGGGGGTGTCCACCGCCAGCGTCGTGTCCAACGCGACGCCCACATCGGGCTTCACCTCAAACGCCGCCGTCATCGCCCCCCGCAGCCCCACTTCCTCCTGCACCGTAAAGACCGCCGTGATCTCGCAGTGGTGGTGCTTGAGCTTCTGCAGGGCCCGGATCTGGATCCAGCACGCCACCCGGTTGTCCAGGCACTGCGACACCACCGTCTGGCCCACCCGCGTGAACGGGGCCTTGAGCACCACCATGTCGCCGATGTTCACCTTCTTCTTCACCGTGTCGGCCGGCAGCCCCAGATCCACCACGAAGTCCGTCAGTTCCGGGATCTTCTTCTTGTCCTCCTCCGTGGCAATGTGAATGGGCCGGCCCGAGGGATTCAGCACCCCCGGAAGGTCCTGCCCCGGATCCTCCACATCCGGGCACACGGTCACGATACGCGCGAATAAATTCCGGGGGTCGAACCCGCCCACCGCCTGCAAGCGCACAAACCCGCTGTTCTCCACGTGCCGCACCATGAACCCGATCTGGTCCATATGCGCCGCCAGCATCACCCGCAGCGGGGTCTTGCCTTGGGCCGGACCTTTGGGTTGGCGGACGCAGATCAAAGACCCCATCGGGTCCGTCCGCACCGAATCGAACAGCCCCTGGGTCTCCTGCAGGATCAGGTCGCGAATCCGCTGCTCGCGACCCGGGATGCCCGCCGTCAGGACCAGCTTTTCCAGTAGTTCCATGCGTCTGCTCCTTCTTCCCCCCTCTCCCTCAGCCAGAGGGTATCAACCTTTCTTCGGCTGCGCCCACGGCGCAAACGCCTCCCCGATCCCGCACGCCAGGTACCCCCCGTCCACCACGATGCAGTGCCCGTTGACGAACCCCCCCGCCGGCGCCGCCAGAAACACCGCCGCCCCCGCGATCTCCTCGGCCTTGCCGAACCGCCCCAGCGGCGTGTGCTCCAGGATGCGCCGGCCGCGATCCGTGTTCTCGATCATCTTGCGGTTGATTTCCGTGGGCACAAATCCCGGCGCGATGGCGTTGGTACGGATGCCGAACTTGGCCCATTCGTTGGCCAGACTGCGCGTCAGCCCGATCACCGCGTTCTTGGCGCAGGCGTAGCTGGTCACCTCCACCAGGTCCACAAAACTCGAAATCGACGCCAGGTTGATGATGCACCCCGCGTGCTGCTCGCGGAACAGCCGCCCCGCCGCCTGGCAGCAGCGCAGCGACCCCGCCACGTGCGTGTCGTAGATCTTCTTGAACTCCTCCACCTCCAGCTCGAACGTCGGCTTTCTCAGCATCACCCCCGCCGAGTTCACCAGAATGTCCAGCCGGCCGAAACGCTCCACCGTCTTGCGCACCGCCGTCTCCACCGACGCCGTCTGGGTCACGTCGATCGACACCCCCGTCACCCGCACCTCGCTGGCATCGCCCCCGGCCGCCTGATTCAGCTCGCGCGCCGCGGCCTCCACCTTGTCGATGGTCCTGGAGCCCACCGCCACCCGCGCCCCGTGCTGGGCCAGCGCCTGGGCGATGCCCCGCCCGATGCCTGATGCCCCGCCCGTTACCAGCGCCACCTTGCCCGTCAAATCAAACAAAGACGTCGTGATGCCCATATTGACTCCCTTAAAAGTCAGCCCTTAAGCATAGCTGAATTCGTGATTTTTGATTTTGAGCTGGCCGAGCACTCCCCGGAACCCCCGCTGCCACAATTCCGGGGGCCGGGGGCCGGGGGCGATCGAAAATCGAAAATTAAAAATCGAAAATTCCGCTCACTCCTCCCGCTCCTCCATCACCAGATCGCTTTCGGCCGTCACCGGCTCCAGGGCCTCGCGCAGCTCCCGCATGGCCAGCACCGTGCCGCCCGCCATGGCCAGCACACCCAGAATGAAAAGGATCAAAGGCAGGCTCTCGATCCCCGCCACCACCGTGGTCAGGCCCAGGGCCAGCGAGCACAGCAGCATGGCCAGCACCGCCGCTTGCAGGGCCATCAGCGCATTACGCAGATACCGTCCGCGGCGCAGAATGCGACCCACCTGCTGCCCCAGTCCTTCCACCCGCGTGCGCAACTGGCGCGCCTTGAGCGAGCCCTGCTCATCCAGCCCCATCGCCGACAGTTCCGTCAGGGCGTCGAACTGCTCCTTGTGAAACGCCCGCGCCCGCGACACGATCGCCGCCAGCCGGTTGTACAGGGCCAGGCAGATCAGCCCGTTGGCCGAGATCATCACCACCGGCGCCACCAGCAGTTGAATGGTTTGCAGGGGAGTGTTCATGGCTATGCCGCGCAGTGTAACAGGCCGGCGCCGTGTCGGATACGCCATTCGGCCCGCCCCGGTCGCCTACACCGCGCCGGCCCCGGCCATTGCCGCGGCGGCCGGGGCCGCGGCCTTGCGCACCAGAAACGGGTGCTCGATCCAGCGGTAGGTCGCGCACGAGAGCAGGACCACCACGACCCCCAGAACGCCGCATAAAAGCCAATAGGAGCCCGCGGACCAGCCCTCGATCCCGCACGCGTGGTTGACCAGTTTCAGGCCGCAGAACAGCACGATGCCATGCATCAAATACGTGCTGTAACTGACCGTCCCCAGACACATGGCGCCCCGGGTCCGCAACAGTCCCAGCAGGTCGTTGCCCAGGGCGATGGCCAGAAACGCCGGCCACAGAAGACAGGGCGTCAGCCAGTTCGGCCCCGGCGGCAGCACGAACAGCGCCGCCAGGGGCGCCAGGTACAGCGGCGTTAGCCGTCGGCGGCGTGCCCACCGCTGGGCCGCCGGCCACTGCGCGAGATGGGCCGCCGCCGCCCCGCCCAGAAAGTAGATCCACGGGAATTCAAACCAGGCCAGCCCCACCGCCAGCACCGCCGCCAGCACGAAGCGACGCGGCGTGGCCAGCAGGGCCACCAGCGGCAGCGCCAGGTAGAAGAGCCACTCGTAGCGCAGCGTCCAGGTGACGCTGGCGTTGATCCGGCCCAGCTCCATGCCGAACAGGGGCCACCAGCGCAACCCCCCCAGGGCCAGCACACGCACCAGGCCGGTGAAGGAATGCCACAAAGACAGGTGCGTGTCGCCGCCCGACAGGTAAGCCCCCACCATCAGCACGCCAACGACGCTGAACAGGTACAGCGGCGCGAGGCGGCGCACGCGGTTGGTGTACAGACGCAGCGGCTGCACCCTGCCCCCCGCGCGGATGGCCTTGGACCAGAACAGAAACCCGGTGATCATGAAGAAGAAAGCCACGGCCACCGGCCCCAGCAACGCGTAAAAGTGCGACGGGGGCGGAGCCCAGGTGCCCGTGCGGTACGCAAAGTAGCTGATCACGGCGTGATGAAAGAAGACCGCCAGGGCCAAAAAGCCGCGCAGTCCATCCAAAGCCGGCAGATGCGCCTGGATCGCCGCCTCATGCGCCTGGCGATAAAAACCATTCCAGCGGGCGATCAGTTCGGCCAAAACCAGATAGCCCGCCATCAAAATGAAATAGGGTAGGACGCTGGTGACCGTCAAGAACGCCCCCTTTCCTGAACCCCGCACCCGCCCGCCGCACCGGCCCAACGTCCGCCACCACCCCCTAAAGCTTCTGGGACGACTTGTGGGCCGTATGATCCGTCGGCCGGCGGAATTTCCGCAAGTCCAGCCCCCGGAAATACTCGATCGTCTTGGCCAGCCCCTGGC
>JAJXSS010000378.1 GCA_021784455.1 Planctomycetota bacterium | reverse complement strand
TACGGAAGATGTTGTGCTGGAGTATATCAGCGCCCGCTATACCTGTCTGTCCCTGCACGGGCCGGCGGCCCAGGCGCTCTTGACCGCGGTGGCGGGCCCGCCGGCCGCCGAAGTGGGCCGGATGGCGGGCACGCATCACGTACTGGAAATCGCCGGCCAGCGGGTTACGGCCTATCGGTGGGATGAGTGCGGGGTGCCGGGGGTGCGTGTGCTGGTGCCCGAAGCGGCGGTGGGGGAGGTCGCTGCGGAGCTGGCCCGGCCGCTCGGGGGTCTGGCCGCGCCGGCCGGGGCGCTGGCCTCGGCCTCCGGAGGGGGAGTGCCAACCGAGCCAGACTTCCGGGGGCGGGGGATTGGGTGGCTGGCCTTCAATACAGCCCGGGTGGAGGCCGGAACACCCTGGTTTCACATTGATTTCGGGACGGATTGCCTCGTCCACGAGGTTGGCCGGGGTCTGCTCGAACAGACGGTGAGCTTTACCAAGGGCTGCTATCTGGGCCAGGAGATCGTGGCCCGGATGCAGAACCTGGGGCATCCCAAGCGGGTGCTGGTGCAGTTGAAAGCTGGGGACGACCGGCTGCCCCTGGCCGGGGCCCAGGTGCTGGATGAAAGCGGCGACGTGGTCGGGGCCGTGACCAGTTCGGCCGTATCGCCACTGCGGGGCAACGTGGCCGTGGCCCTGGCGATGGTGAAATGGGGCCGGCACGCGTCGGGTACCGTGCTGCAGGTGCCGGCGGAAGGGGCCCTGGTGTCTGCGGTCGTTGGGTGGAGCCCATCCGATTGAGAATTCTGGCAATCGGGGGGGGCTGGCCGGCTCGGCTTGGCGCGGCACGATGGACTTGGGAGACGGGGCCGCTCCCTCGCATCGGCCGGGGGGAGATGTGTTTGCCATCCATTTTCCTACCGATTGTTCTGACTGCGAACAGAAAGCTCTGCCGCGCTGCCTCGCGGTTTTCTGCATGTGCATGCAGCGCGATCTGAGAGAGACGGGCGGCGCTTGGCTGAATCGCGTTGGGGGTGGGTTGACGCCCTCGGGCAGGGTGCCTATTAATTTGCCCGCCTCCCGGGCCCTATGCACGCAGACCGGCCGCCCTTTAAAGAGAAAACATGACCAATTCGACTTGTAGGCGCCGCTCGACGGCCTTTACCCTGATCGAGCTTCTGGTCGTCATTTCCATCATCGCCCTGCTGGTCGGCCTCATCCTGCCCGCCCTGAGCGCTGCCCGGGAGACCGCCCGCAGCATTCAGTGCGCAAGCAACATCCGCCAGGTCGATCTGGCTGCCGAGATCTACGCCGATCAAAGCCAGGACTATTACCCCACCTATCTGGGCGACGGCATCTACATGCCCAAACGTCTGGATGCGATCGCCTCGCTGAACAACGCCTGGGTGTGCCCCTCCAGCACGTATCCCATGGACCACTTCGATGGCACGGCGGGCGACTGGTCGGTGTCCTACGGCGGCAATCTGCTTCTGATGGAGCAAAATTATCTGGCCGTACGCCGCGCCGACGTGGCCAAGCCGGCCGCCACCGTGGCCTTCGCCGAAAACTCCTTTTACGGTTACACCGGCGGCTGTGTGGTTCATCCCAACCATCCCAATACCCCCATGCCGTTTTACCGCCACCAGGACATCTGTAATGTGGCCTTCGGCGACAGCCACGTGAGCGGCGTGAAGAAAGATGTGCTCGAGGATACGGATTCCTCCGAAGGCGGGGTGGCGCTCAGCGGGGACAATATCTATCTGCTGTGGAACATCTACTGATTCGCCGCGGTAGATTGGGGCTGGGGTGTATAACCTTGCCCACGAATGGCGTGCGGCGGTTCCGGGGGCCGAAGAAAGCGTGCCCCCCGCCATCCCTGACCGCTGTTGTCGGGGGTTGCTTTTGGGGCGGAAATCGGGGAGTCTCGGGGGCCATGGATGCAGGCGAACACACCTTTCCGCTGCGCGTGCGTTACAGCGAAACCGACCAGATGGGCACGTTCTACAACGCGCGGGCCCTGGAATGGTTCGAGGTCGGCCGCACGGAATATCTGCGGGCCATCGGGCTGCCCTATACCCAGTTCGAGGCCCAGGGGCTGATGCTGCCCCTGACCGAGGCGCACCTGGAATTTCTGGGCCGGGCCCGCTACGACGATGAACTGCGGCTCACCGTGTCGGCCCGGTGGGCGGGGCGGGTGCGTCTGAGGTTTGATGTGAAGATCGTGCAAATGCGGGATGGGGCCGCGGTGGTTCGCGGCCACACCGTGCATGCCCTGGTGGACCCGGCGGCCAGGCCCCTCCGGCCGCCGGCGTGGCTGCTGGCCAAACTGCCCCAGGAGCCGACCCGGATGGGGCGTTCCGCCGCGTGCCGGATCTGGGAACCGGAGATTTCCGGTCCGCAGGGCAGCCTGGGAATCATCTGCCGGGAAAGTGCGGCCGGGGTGGCCCGCCGGGCTGCCCGTTCCGCCCGCCTGCTCGTCCTGGAGGGGGCCCAGCAGCCCCCCCTGGAGCAGATTCGCGCGTTTGTGGCCGGTGTCGATCGCTGTGTGGTGGTGGAGGCTGGCGATGGCGCCCTGGCCCGGCAGTTGCGTGCCGCGGGCATTGCCGTCGAAGGCACGCCGGACGGGCACTGCGTGGAGGAGTTGTCTGTCGATGGTGTGCGCGGCATCCTGGCCCAGGATGACCCGGGCCCGCCCTGATGGGGGCCGCCGGCTTTCGACTCAAAAATCCGGAGTGCGCAGCGACCGGCCGTCCGCCGCCTAGCGCACGGGTTCCGGCGTGGCCGGGACCGCGGCGGGAATCTGGGCAGCGGCCGGCGGCATGGAAGGTGGCTGGATCACCTGGCCGTAGAGACGCGGGTCGCGCTGCAACAGCCACAGCACGCTGGGGTCGCGGCTGCCGGCCGCCAGGATGTAGTGGCAAGTATTGCAGCTCAGGGGAATGGGCTTGCCGGTGCCGTGGTCGGCCCGGAACAGGCCATCATGGCAGCGGAAGCAGCGGGCCACCCCGTGCGCGGGATGGCCGATCTGCGAGGGGTAGGTGTTCCACGTGATGTGCATGCTGGGGAACACGTTGGCCGCGTGGATCTTCTGCAGGGTGACGATGGCCTTTTCGATCTGGGGCTGATCGGCCTTCCAGACCTGGGGGTACTGCTGCTGGTAAATCTGGCGTGTCTGGCGGGCGATGCCTTCGCGGGCGGCCTGCTGGGTATCGTAGGGCTGAGTGATGACCTCCTGGGCCACCTTGCGGATCCACGGCAGCTTGACATCGAGCTGGCCGGCCGCCAGGGCATCTTCGATGGCCTTGACGGGTGGCTGGTAGATGTGGGTGGGGCGGTTGTGGCAGTCGACGCAGTCCATGATGCGGAGCTTGGACGGGTCGATGTCCTTCTCGGTGATCTGCGCGCCCGGATGCGTCCACACCCGCTTGGTTCCATTGGGCTGGACATCCTCAATCCACACGATGTGCTCGCGGCGGCGGTCCGTGGCGTAATAGCGCAGCTCGTGGTTGGCCGCCACGTGCCAGTGGATGCCGCTGGCCTCGTGCAGGGCATCGCCCCCGCCGCCGACCCGCATGTTGAGGATGGTGTAGGTTTCGGTGTTGTTTTCGTCGGGCAGGAAGTGCTTGATCACCCGGATCATGTTGCCGTGAAAGAGCTCGGGACGGTGGCAGGATTCGCAGACCTCGCGGGCCGGGCGCAGGTTGGAGATGGGGGTGGGGATCGGCCGGTCATAGAGGTTGAACATCACCGCGATGACCTGCCAGGCGCCGCTGATCTTGGACTTGACGAACCATTTGGCTCCCGGGCCAATGTGGCACTGCACGCACTCGACCTGGGCGTGGGGCGAGCGCTGGTAGGCGGTGTATTCGGGGTGCATCACCGAGTGGCACACCCGGCCGCAGAACGTGGTGGAATCCATGAAGGCGTAGCCCTGATAGCTCAGCAGGGCGAACGCCAGCACGTTGATGACGGTCAAGAGGGCTACCGTCTGGAAGACGGCCCCCGGGTGGCGTAAGACCCCGAAATGGACCAGTCGCTCGGCGGTGCGCCAACTGATGCGGTGGCGCAGACGACGCAGCCGGAAGAGGATGCCGACGGGGATGAGAATCAGCCCCAGCACAATCACCTGGGGCAGCACCATGAAGTTGAGGATGCCGATGTAGGGGTTGCCGTGGTACGCCAGGGCCTCGGCTGCGAACAGCAGAATCTCCGTAAGAAAGCCGGCCGTGACCAACGAAGCACCCAGAATGGAGATGCGGCTGATGGTCAGGAGGCGGATGAAGGAGGTAACCCGGCGCATGAGGAGGGCTCCGAGAAGTTAGCGCGTGCTGCGGTTGGGGACCGATGGCAAGACAGGCAGGGAACCGTGCCGTGGCCGCGGGGGGTGGCGGACATCAGGAACCCATCTGCATGGCTGCCCTCGGATATCAGACATCGTACTCCAAATTCTGAAGATTGAAAACATGCTTGGAAAAGCAGCAAGATGGCGACAAGATAAGACAGAGTTATGCTTGGTGTGGTCCACGATGGCTGATTCCGGGTCAAGGAGCTTGCAGGAACATGAAAGAGGTCAAGATGAAGCGTGTGGTGCTGCTGGGCGATTCCATCCGCCTGGGCTATGAGGGCACGGTGCGGGCGGAACTGGCTCAAGAAGCGTTCGTCTGGTCACCCCCCGAGAACGGACAGC
>JAJXSS010000377.1 GCA_021784455.1 Planctomycetota bacterium | reverse complement strand
CAGGTGCCGCGTTTGGCCAGCCGATAGCTGACGTAGGACCCTTTCATCAAACTGTCTCCAAGTGACCTTGTGCTGCGGCATGAACTCTGGATGGGCCTCGAAATAGCTTGCTGGGGCGAGACAGAAGTTAATATTGGTCATGTCTCGCATTTGACCTTCGGTAAGTTCAGCGTCCACTTTCAACTCGATCTCCACCTCACCTCCCCTAATATCCAATACCAGGTCTCTTACTCGCCCCGATGGTTGGGTCGGGACCTGCCTTCTCACGCGCTGGAAGTTGTTCACCGGATCCCCTTGAAGGCCGAGGAAGTCAACCAGAAAGCGCTTGCGGAATTCCTCATCACTCTTCAGTCCGTGATGAATGAGCCCCTCAAGCACGGATTCGCAGTTCGAAGTCATGCTCTCCAGAAGATCGCACTTCGGTAATCTCCTTGTTGATTGGCCGCCGGCTACCTGAAAAGACACAGTTAGTGGTTCAGCTGGGTTACCTGCCGGGTCTGATCGAGGATCAACGCCGCCAGCATATTGCCCTTGCCCCCAGGTTGTTGCGGTCATCCCGCGTTTCGTTGGTCCTGGGGTTGTACCGGCCCCTGAGGTTGTTGCGGGCGTCCCGGCCTTCCTGCTGGCCATCGGGACGGGTGGTGATGACGCCCACCAGTGTGTTTCGCCGGTCGCGCAATTCCTGACGCTGCATGATCAACTCCTTTACCGGGTGGATTTGTGGCTGAGTAGTGCGGGAACAGCGGCCAGATTCACGGCACTTGGAAAGGCCCCCTTCAAGGCGCACACGCCCGGGCCCGGGATCTGCTCTTCAAGAGTACCTGCCGCGCCAGGTTTAGCAAACGGGCACGTTCACCCGCGGCCCGCACCTGATGCGGCCCCCAGGCGCTGTACACGTCCGGGTGGTGAAGCTTCATCTGCTGCCGGTAGGCCTTGTTAATCTCGACTTCACTATCCGTCACGTTCACCCCCAGGATCCTGGCCGCCCACTGAGGGGTCATGGTGGTCTGCACGTGGGTATGGGCGCTGGCCTCATCATCGGTACTCCTGACTTCAGCATCCCCATTAGCCGAATTGTTCGCCCCTGTCTGGCTGCCCGGTGCGTCTTCATCCTGCCCTTCGCGCTGGGGCGATGGGCGCTGTTTGCGCTCCGCCTCCTCCACCATCAACCCCATCTTCTGATCCATCGCCGGCCCAAAGACCACGATGCCCACCCATACACCGATTCCCAGGATGACGAAGATGGCATTAAGAGCGTCGACCACGGCCCCGTGATCCCAGGCGGTCCCCCCGACCAGCCAGGAGAGCAGCAGGGCGGGAACGATCATCGTCAGACAGCCGCACCCGCAGCCACCCGCCTGGTAGTCCTGCATTCGGCTGGAACCGGTAGCACTCACGCTTGGCAACCCCCAGGTTTATGCGTTTTTTCACTGTTGGAGGTCGCACCTGACCATGGAGTCAGTTGGCCCGGCGCGGAACCACCGCACGTACGTTGGGCCACTGCAAAGCCGAATCCATTCGGATCCAGGGCCTTGAAGCCCTGTGTCGCTTCCTCATGCCCTTCGGTAACGATGTCCACTGCCAGCCGTATGTCAGTGGGGGTTCTGGCCGGATGCAGGCCCCGGGCGGCGATCATGCCCGACAACCGCATGATCTCGTCGAGGTGGGCGAAACTCAGGCCATCGGTCCTGGCGGCCAGGTCCCGGCGGATGTCCGTGGCGATGTCGGCCAGGTGCCTATCCCAGTAGGCCAGGCGCAGGTCGTACGTGGGGCCCGGCACCGCCAGCACGGTATCGAAACGCCCGGGCCGATTGTTTAACGCCGGATCCAGCCTTTCAGGGTGGTTCGTGGTGGCGATCAGCAGCAGCCCCCCAGTCGCCCGGCTGTCCACACCATCTAACCGGTTGAGGAAATACGACGGGGTCAGGCAGGTGGAACTGAACAGCGTGTCAATGTCCTCGATGACCAGCATGGCCGGGGCATGCCGGCCCCAGCGCCGCACCAGGCTGGAGAAGTCCTCATCGTCGAAGCGCGGGGGTGGCCGTAGCACCAGGACGCACTTGATCGGGACTTGAGCAGCAATCAGGCGGATCAGTGTGGTCTTGCCGCAGCCCGGCGGGCCGTGCAGCAGAATGCCGCGGCGGTAAGGCACTTTGAGTTGGTCGTGGATGGCCCGGACGTCATCGCGAAAGAAGCCGATGGCCTCCTCCTCAATCCTCTGGCGGAGCTGTGGGTCGGCAATGACCCGGTCCCATCCGAATGATGTGTCGATGGGGGCATCGTCATCCAGCCTGTTACCCACGATCTGCCATCGGCGGATGGTGGGACGCTGGCTGGCCTCATCGTAGGCCCGGATCAGATCGACGATTGCTCCGGGTCTAGGTGCCGCCAGGAGTTGCAGGTCGGCTGGTGTGCCTTTGTCCAAGGGCCCAAGCCAATAACCCACCACTACCTGCCGGGTCTTAAGCCAGTAGATGCCGGTCGGCCAGACGCGGGACTTGAAATCGGTCAGGCGGGGATCAAGCAGAAGATGTGGCTGCTCCTGCTGGCTTGGGGCAGATAACTGTTTGACCTTCCGGTCCAGCCCCAGCAGACGCTCCATGTTCAAGGCGGATATGGCATTGTGCCGGTAGTAGATGCCCCAGCCGGCCAGACCCGCCGCGCACAGGGCCCGCCGCATTCGCCCGGCCAGGCGTTCCATGAGCATGAGGGGAGCGCCGGCAGCCGCTTCGCTGGTCGGGTCAAGCCGACCGCTCCCATCCGGACGGATAGTAGCGATGGGCTCTAACGTGGCTCGGTCGTCGGTATGGGGCATGGCTTTAGTCTCCGCGCCTGCCCCGTAGATACTGAAATGACCACCTATAAAACTAATCCGGCAATAAATCGGGTGTTTGCCCTAGGCGCCCCCAGCGACGGGGCACCCATGACAATGCGTCACCCCACCCATTCATAACCGTCCCGTGAG
Organism: Planctomycetota bacterium; assembly: GCA_021784455.1. GTDB lineage: Bacteria > Planctomycetota > Phycisphaerae > Phycisphaerales > Phycisphaeraceae > JAJXSS01. Next base: position 1,715 of record JAJXSS010000377.1, on the reverse strand, counting down.
AGGTCAGGCAAACTCTGTCAGCGGATGTCGTAAAGGCACAGTAGGGCCGCGAAGCCCGATGGCAACAATTGAGGGGCGGCGTCCAGTTCGTCCGCGTACTGGACCGCCATCTCCAGGAAGTAGCGGGCGTGCAAAAACGCCTGCACGAGGGGCGCGGCGCGGCGCACCCAGTCGGCATTGGCCTCTTGCGAAAATGTTTGCCCGGTCCCCTCGCGCAACAGTTGCTCAAAGAAGGGCGAAAACGGCTTGTCCTCCGGCGCGATGGAATGCAGCGCCACCACGATCTGCTGTGTCAGTTCCTGGAGGTGGTACACCTTAAAAGACTGGTGATAGAAGCGATAGAGGCCGTCTTCGTAACCCCAGTGATTGTTCACTTGCTCCAGAAGTTTCACCAGCCGATCCCGGTCGCGCTTCATGTTCGCCAGCAGCACATCGGTCAAACGGAATCGATCATCCATGGCACACCTCGCAGCGAATGCGGCGTAGGGCGGCCTGAAGATGTTCGGGCAAGCCCGAACCCGCCTAGAGGTGGGTCCGCTGCGCTTGACCCACCCTACGTCAAACACCCTGAGCCCGGGGCTTGACCGCACGCAGGGCTAGGAACAGCGGGATTTCCTTGCGGGCCCGGTCTTCCGCTTCGGCCCGCGGGCCCGGTTCACTCTTCTTGTGGCTGGTCCATTCCTCCATGCGGTCCACCAGCAGCCCGGCCGCACCCAGGGCGTTGATGTAGGTCTGCAGCGGCCGGTGAAAAGCCCAGATCTGTTGCGCCGGGTTGGACCCCGGATGCACCCGGATGGCCGTCTTGGCCGCGATCATGTAGCGGTCCACCCGGCGGAACTGCGTCCGCGTGCCCGGATCCCACTCCCAGTGGGCCTGCTGCGGCACCCGGAAGGCTGGATGCATCATCACCAGCACAAATCGGCCCCCGCCCACCAGCAGGCGGGCCACCCCTTCGAACACGGGGGCGATGGGGTCGATGTTCTGGATCGCCAGCACGCAACTGGCGAGCGTGAAATGCTCGGCCGGCAGGACTCGCAGGTGGCGGGCATCCGCCACGCGGTATTCAATGGCCGGGTTCCCGCGGGCGATAGCCGCCTGAATCAATGAGCCCGCGGCGTCCACTCCCGTCACACGCACGCCCTTGGCGTGCAGCAGGCGGCACAGCACGCCCTGCCCGCAGGCCACATCCACCGCCACATCCGCCGGGCCCGGGGCCAAGAGACGCATCACGCCCGGCAGCACCACCTCGCGGTGGTATTCGCTGCCCTGGTCGCCGACCAGGGCATCGTACCACTCGCCGACTTCGCCCCAGTCCGTCCGCGCCCCAGGGGGCCCTCCAGCCCGCGGCCCTGTGGCCGACCGCGGGGGCCGGCCGCCGGTGCGCGCCGACACAGCCTCGACGTCCGCGGGGGACATGATCTTGCGTTTCTTTTTGCGGTAGCGGTCTTCGATGGGCTTCATTTGCGTGCCATGGCCACGGCCGGGTTGGCCGCCGGCCGCACAATCAGCGTGGCGTAATCGTGGGCCAGGTTTCCTGCATTGCCCGGCAGCAGGCCGGTCCAGAGCACGCCCAGCAGGCACACAATCAGGATGGCCATACCCAGCAGGGAAACCACGGGTGCCGGCCGGGCCTCGCGAGCGGGTACAAACACCATGTAGTACACCGGCCGCATGTAGAAGTAGAGCGAAATCAGCGTGTTGACCAGCAGCACCGC
>JAJXSS010000376.1 GCA_021784455.1 Planctomycetota bacterium | reverse complement strand
CCACCCGCGAGCGTGGCGAACCCTACATCGCCCACAACCGCGGCGGCAAATCCATCTGGTATTCCTGGACAGCCAGCGCCAGCGGCCGGGTGAGCATCACCACCTTGGGCAGCAACTTCGATACGCTCCTGGGTGTCTATTCCGGCACCAGCGTGGCCCATCTGCGGACGATCGCGGTCAACGATGATGACCGGGCCAACGATACGCTGACCAGCGCGGTCAGCTTCAACGCGGTGGCCGGGGTGACCTACCACATCGCGGTGGATGGTGACAACGGGGCTTCGGGGCAGGTGGTGCTCAATCTGTCGGAAGCCCTGCCCCCGGCCAACGACAACTTCGCCAACGCCGATGCGCTTGCGGGCAGCAGCCTGACCTGGACCGGCAGCAACGTCGCCGCCACGCGGCAATGGGGCGAGCCCTACCTCGCGCGCAACCGGGGCGGGGCCTCCATCTGGTTTACCTGGACCGCGTCTGCCAGCGGGGTGGTCGCCCTGGACACCCACGGCAGCAACTTCGATACACTCCTGGGGGTCTACAGGGGCACGACGGTCAATCACCTGACCATGATCGCCGCCAATGATGATGACCTGGCCAACGACACGCGGACCAGTGCGCTGACGTTCACCGCCCAGGCCGGCACGACCTACGACTTTGCGGTGGATGGCTACAACGGGGCCCAAGGCAGCGTGGTGCTGAACCTGAACCTGACCCCGGCGGCGGCCGCCCCGACCGGCGGGGGCTGGGCCCAGGCCACCGACTTATCCGGCCGGTTCCTGACCTGGACCGGCACCAATATCGGGGCCACTCCACCGGCGGGTGAGCCCGTAGTGGCGGGCAACGCCGGGGGCGCTCCCCTGTGGTTCAACTGGACGGCCCCGGCCAGCGGCACGACGTACGTGGATACCTTCGGCAGCAGTTTCGACACCATCCTGGGGGTGTACTCGGGCAACTCCGTGAGCAGTCTGCACCTGGTGGCGGCCAATGACGACGCCTGGCCCGGCTATACGCTGGCCAGCGCTGTGGGTTTCCGCGCCGTGGCGGGGACCACTTACCACATCGTGGTCGATGGTTACAACGGGGCACAGGGGTTCGTTCAGCTCAATCTGGTCTGAACGACGGGTAACGGGGCGGGTATCGGGAGACATCCGGGGGACAGGCAGGCGCGTAAAGTCGCGGTCGGCGTGGCTCTACCGCTCGGGCGGGACGCTGAGTTCGGCTGCCTGCGCCAGGCCCTGGGCCACATCGGGCAGGATGCCGCGGCGTACATAGATCGGCCGGATTTCGCGGCGGATGCGTGGTAACTGGCTGGCGAAGATGCCGGCCCCCACGATGCAGCACACGCCGCCCAGGGCCACGGCTTTGGGTGGGCCCAGATGCTGGGGCTTGGCCAGGTATCCCATCAGCAGGCTGCCCAGGGGCATCATGCCCAAAAAGCTCATGCCGAACAGGCTCATGATCCGCCCCCGTTTGTCATCGTCCACGATCGTCTGCAGGAGGGTATTGCCCGCGGCCATCTGCGTGATCATGCAGAAGCCCGTCCCGGCCAACAACGCCAGGCTCAAAGACAGGTGCCGCGAGAAGCTGAAGGCGATCAGCGTGATGCCGAACCCGACCGTCGCCATCGGGATCAGCCGCCCCAGGCCCAGCACGCTGCGCCGGGCGGCCAGGACAATGGCTCCGAGCAAGGCCCCCAGGCCGGTGGCCGCCATGAGCATCCCCAGGGTTCCCGGCCCGCCGCCCAACAGGGTCTTGTCGGTGAACGCCGGCATCAGCACCGTATAGGGTGTGCCCATCAGGCTGACCAAGGCCAGGATCAGCAGGATGGCCCGGATGGGGGTGAAGCCCAGGGCATGCTCCAGCCCTTCCCGAAACTCCACCAGCGGGTGCCGCGGCGCCTTCCGGGGGGCGGGCGGCGGCACGATCATCCGCAACAGGGCCACGATCACCGCCACGTAGCTCAGGGCGTCGAGCGTGAAACACAGCCCCTCGCCCACCAGGGCGATCAAGATGCCCGCGATCGACGGTCCCAAGAGGCGGGCGGCGTTGAACATCGAGGAGTTCAGGGCAATGGCGTTGGGCAGGTCCTCGCGATTCTCCACCATCTGCACCACGAAGGCCTGCCGCGCCGGCATGTCAAAAGCGTTCACCAGGCCCTGGAACACGTTGAGGGCGAAAATCCAGGGCACGTTAATGAGGTGCCCAAACGTCAGCAGCGCCAGGGCTGTGGATTCCAGCATGGACAGCGTCTGCGTTACCACCAGGGTACGGTGCAGGCTCCAGCGGTCCACCAGCACTCCCGCCAGCGGGGCCAGCAGGAACGCGGGGATCTGGCCGCAAAAGGTCACCGTGCCCAGGGTCAGGGTGTCGCGCGTCAGGCTATAGACCAGCCAGGCCGTCGCCACCGTCGTCAGCCAGGTGCCGATCAGCGAAATCAGTTGTCCCGCGAAGAAGAGGCGGTAGTTGCGCGACCCCAGGGCCCGCACCATCCAGCGCAGGCGGTTGGGAGAGGATGTGGCCGAAGTCTCCAAACGAGGTTTTCCAGGGCGAGGAGGGATGGGTTTCAGAGGGCCGATTTCAGCTTGCAGATGGCGGGCGCGATGCGGCGTTTCCCTGGAGGCCTGACCGAGATTCCGCAACCTTCAATCTGCCATCCGCCATCTGCCATCGGAAATCCGCCATTTCACTCGCCCTCTTCCCATCCACCGCCCAGGGCCTTGTAAAGGGCCACCAGATCGGTGGCCACGGTCTGGTTGCTCTGGGCCAGGGCATCTTCGGTGCTAAAAAGCTGGGACTGGGCGGACAGGACATTGAGGAAGTCGGTCTGGCCGTGGCGGTACAGCAAGAGGGCCAGATCCACCGCCCGGCGGTTGGCGGCCACGGCTTCGGTCAGGGCCTGGCGGCGCTCCTGCTCCTTACCATAGGCTGCCAGGGCGGAATCCACATCCTGCAGGGCGGTCAGGACGGTCTGACGGTAGGTCAGGCCGGCCTGCTGGGCCAGGGCCTTCTGGACGGCGATGTTCGCCTGGATGGCTCCGGCGCTGAAGATATTCCAGGTGGCGCTGGGGCCGAAGGACCAGGCCCGGCTGCCGGCGTTGAGGAACGAGGCCAACTCGCTGCTTTGCAGGCCCAGGCTGCCGGTCAAGCTGAACTTGGGAAACAGGTCGGCGGTGGCCACGCCGATCTGGGCGGTGGCGGCGTGCAACTGGGCTTCGGCGCGGCGGATATCCGGACGGCGAAGCAGCAGTTCCGAGGGCAGGCCCACGGGCACCACGGGCGGGGTGAGGGGGATGGGCTGGGTCGTACTGAGCTGCTGGGTCAGGGTTCCGGGCTCATCCCCCAGCAGGACGCTCAGGGCGTAAATGGTCTGCCGGGCCTGGGCCTCCAGGCCGGGAATCTGGGCTTGAGTGCTGGCGACCTGGGCCTGGGCGTTGGCCACATCCAGGGCGCTCACCAGGCCGGCCTTGAACTGCTGCTGGGTCAGGGCAACGGTGCTTTCCTGGGAGGCCAGGTTGCCCCGGGCGATGGCGAGGCGCTGCTGCAAGGCGCGCAGATCGACGTAATCCACGGCCACCTCGGCCGCCAGGCTCACCAGGACATCCCGCCGGTCTTCCACGGCGGCCTGGATGCCCGCTTCCGCGGCTTCGATGTTGCGGCGCGTGCCGCCGAAGATGTCCAGTTCCCAGGCGGCATCCAAGCCGGCCTGGAAGAAGTTGCTGGTATTGGCCCGGACCAAACCGGGGGTGCGGCTGCGGGTGTAGCTGCCGTTGGCATTGACGCTGGGCCAGAAACCGGAGGCCGCCACGGCCCGGGCGGCCCGGGCCTGGCGCAGGCGGGACTCGGCCTGCAGTACGCTCAGATTGCCCTGGGCCGCCTGGTCTTCCAGGGCGGTCAGGGTGGGATCGTCGAAGGCCTGCCACCAGCGGGCGACGTGGGCCGGCTGCGTGGTGGGCACGCTGGGCTGGGTGGTGGCGGCCCGCACCATGTTACGGGAAGCCCACTGGGCGGGCAGGGTGGGGGCGGGGGCGTGGTAATCCGGGCCGACCGTGCAGCCGGCCAGGGCCAGGCTCGCCACCACCGTCATCCGCACTGCGTTGCGTAGGACTGATTTCATGTCTGAAGTCTCGCATCTATCGTTTGGGGTCCAGGGGCCGGGGTATGGGAGCTGGCCATCCCCTGGATTCCACACCCCATACCCTTACGAATCCGGCGACCGAGCGCGCTTCCCTCGTATCTCAGAGCCTCGATCGGATCCAGCCGGGAGGCCTTCCAGGCCGGGTAGAACCCGAAGATGATGCCCACACTGGCCGACACCACCACCGCCACGACCGCCGCCAGCACCGAAGCCTGGACCGGCCAGTGCAGCACGTAGCGGATGAACAGCGAGATACTGCGCCCCAGGGCGATGCCCAGCACCCCGCCGGCCAGGCACAGGACGATCGCCTCCACCAGGAACTGGCGCAGAATGTCGCGGCCCCGCGCCCCCACCGCCATGCGCAGCCCGATCTCGCGCGTGCGCTCCGTCACCGACACCAGCATGATGTTCATGATGCCCACGCCCCCCACAATCAGGGAGATCAGGGCCACCACCAGCAGCAGCTTGGTCATCAGCGTCGAGGTCGCGCTGCGCATGGTGAACAACTCGCTCCTGTGCCGGATCATGCGGTTGGGGTCCTGCCCGGCCGTGATGTTGGTGCGTTCGCGCAG
>JAJXSS010000375.1 GCA_021784455.1 Planctomycetota bacterium | reverse complement strand
CCAGAACTTTGATTGAGGAGCGTGCGGCGGCCGACAGGCGGCCTTCGATGACCGCCTGGCGCACGGTCAAGGCACGCAGGTCATTGCGCGCGGCCGTGGCCTGGGCCACGGAAAACAGCAAGCTGGCCGCGGCCGCCGCCACCAGACCGACAATGGCCAGGGCCATCAGCAGTTCCACCAGGGTAAGCCCGCCGCATAGGCGGGCTCGCCCCGGCATCGAGGTGGTCGCCGCCATAGGGTTCCTCATGGTTGGGGGACGAAGCGTTGCAACGTGCGCTGGCCGCCGTGCGCATCGGTCACCGTGACGGTGATGGTCAGGCCGGGGATGGCCGGCTGGCCCCCCACCGCCAGCGTCGCGGGTGTTACGGACACGCTGCGCGAAAACGACTGGAAGGGGCTGGCATACAACTGGCCGGTGATGTCCTTGAGGGCCCCCGCTTTTTCGCTCAAGCCATCGTAATCGGCCATCTTCACCCGGCCGCCGCGACCAATGGTCACACCATCGGCCGTGTAGGGCATGCTCAAGACCTCCTCCATCAGGGCCACGGCCAGATTCTGGCCGCGCAGATCGTGCAAGGCCTGGTAGGTCTGCATCTGCCCAGAGTTAACCGCCTGGGCCACGGCGGCGACGATCACGGCGAGAATCGTGGCCGCCAGCAGGCACTCCAGGAGCGCCAGGCCACGCTGATGGCACCCCGGGGTCGGTCGCTGGTACGTTGGCATCATGAGCAGTCCCATGGGGCCTGGCGATGGCCGGCTCCCGCCCGCTTGCTCGGGGCCAGGGCCGGCGGGCACCCGGCGGCCGCTGGGCCTGATGGCCTGCCGCCCTAGATACGGTCGGCCGACAGAACGAGATAGTTCATTGGTGCCCCTGGCCCCGGGGTGGCCGATGTTTTCCCGGACGGTACGGCCCGCACAGGCGGCACAACCCCTACCTCATTCCTGCCGATACGTGAAAGGATCATGCTCTGTCGCGCAACGGACAATACGGACGCGGTCAAGGGGGGATGTCCCCGGCACGCCGGATTTACCCTCCTCGAAGTGGTGATCGTCGCCGCCATTCTCTCCATCGCGGCGGCGCTGGCCTTGCCCATGCTGCGCGATACCAACCTGGCCCAACTGCGTTCGGGGGCCAACCTGGTCATCGCCGACCTGGGCTATGCGCAGATGGAGTCCATCGCCCATGCTTCCAACCCGCGTGTCGTGACCTTCGACACCAGCTCCAATTCCTACTGGATCGCCTCCCAGGCCAGCCCGGACACCCCCATCACCAATCCCTTCGACCAGCAACCGTACCGCGTCACTTTCGGCTGCGGCCGAGCCTGCGCCTTAGCGGGGGTGACTCTGTCGGCCGTGTCCGTCGGCACTGACAATCAACTGGAATTCGGTCCTTACGGGCAATTGGACCAGACATCGAATGCCACCATCACCTTGAAATCCGGCCCCCACAGCATCGTGATCACCGTGGATGCCACCACGGGCGAAACCAGCGCCGGCTTTCTTCAGTAGCCCCTCCCCCATCAACCCGATAACGAAAGAACCCTCGTGGCTGTCCGAAACGGGCGCCGTTACCTGGACGGATCTCCGCTCACCTCAACAGTCGAATCGCGTTCAGTATCACCACCATCGCCCCGCTCTCGTGCAGTACCGCCCCGCCGATCGGATTGATCCAACCCATACCCGCGGCCACCACCGCCGCCACATTCAACAGCACGCTGAACCCGATGTTCTGGCGGATCACCCGCAAGGTCCGCCGCGACAGGGCAACAATCTCGGCCATCTTCGACAGATCATCGCTGAGGAAGGCGATGTCGGATGTTTCCAGGGCCACATCCGTTCCGGCCCCGCCCATGGCGATCCCCACGTCCGCCGCCGCCAGCGCCGGCGCGTCGTTGATTCCATCCCCAATGAAGGCCACGCGCCACCCCTGCCCCTGCCACTGGCGGACCAGCCCCAGTTTGTCCTCCGGCAGAAGCCCCGCATGGACCTCATCCACCCCCGCTTCCCTGCCGATCACCTGCGCCGCCCTGGGATTATCCCCCGTCAGCATGATCGTGCGGATGTTCTGCGCCTTAAGGTCCGCCACGGCCGCCTTGGCCTGGGGCCGCAGCACATCCCGCACCGCGATCAGCCCGACCAGCGCCGGGCCCCGCGCCACCGCCAGCACCGTGTGTCCCTGCGCCTCCAGATCCGCCAGCGGCCCTCGGGCCCGTCCATCCAGAGCGGCCACTTCCTTTTCCAGCCAACCGGGCCGGCCCACCCGCATACGCTTCCCCTCCACTTCCGCGAAAATCCCGCAGCCGGGTACCGCGCCAAAGCCCGACGGCTGCGCCAGAGCCAGCCCCTCGTCCTGGGCCGCCCGCCGGAGGGCGACGCTCACCGGATGTTCGCTGAAGCGCTCGGCGCTGGCGGCCAAGCGCAGCAATTCCGGCCAGGACACCGAATCCAGCGGCACCACCTGCGTCACGCTGGGCTTGCCCGTGGTGAGCGTTCCGGTCTTGTCCAGGCCGACCAAGTGAACCTGCCCGACGGTTTCGGCAAACTCCCCGCCTTTGACCAGGATCATGCGCCGGGCCGCCCGGCCAATGGCCGCCACGATCGCCGTGGGCGTCGCCAGCACCAAAGCGCAGGGGCAGAACACGATCAGCACCGTGATGCCCCGCACCAGATCCCCCGTCAAGCCCCAGACCCCCGCCGCCAAAATGATGGCCAGCGGCACGTACCACTGGGCCGCCTTGTCCGCTACCCGCTGCACCGGCGCCTGCGAGGCCTGGGCCTCTTCCACCAGGCGCTGCACGCGGGCCAGCGTCGTATCCGCACCCACTTTCTGCGCTTCGATCTCCAGCACGCCCGACTGGTTCATGCTGCCGGCAAACACCCTGTCCCCCTGGATTTTGTCACGCGGCATGGATTCGCCCGTGATGGGGCTCTCATCCACCGCCGAGGCCCCATCCACCACCACACCATCGATCGGCACACGCTCCCCCGGCCGCACCATCACCCGGTCCCCCACCGCAATCTGTTCCACGGGCACCTCCACCTCCTGGTCCCCCCGCCGCACCAGGGCCGTGTCGGGCAACTGCGTGAAGAGCGACGCGACCGAACGCCGGGCCCGGGCGATGGTGATCTGCTCCAGCACGCCGCCTCCCAGCAGCATCACCGCCACCACCGCTCCGGCGTGATACTGCCCCACCCCGATGGCCGCCGCCACCGCCAGCCCCACCAGCACCTCCACACTGATCCGCCGCTCCCACAGACTCACCACGCAGCCGCGCAGGATGGGGGCCCCGGCCACCACGGCTGCCGCCAGATACAGCCAGCGGGCCGCCCCCAGCCCCCCCGCCGCCATCCCCCACCCGATCGCCAGCAGCAGCAGCCCGGCCAGGGTCGCCAGGCTCTCCGTCGACCGGAGCACCTCCCGGTAGGATCCCCCCGCTGCCGAGTGCCCGCAGCACCCGCAGCCGCCTTGGTGTGGGGCCTGGCGGCCGCACTCGCCGCTGGTAGCGGCGGCCGCCGCCGGGACTGGATCTGCCGCAACGGGTGCCAATGCTATTCTCCTATTTCAGGTAGCTGCGAATCACGTCAATAAGCTCTTCGGCCGCATCCACCTGGGTCGCCCGGCTCTCCTCCTGGCTCACCACGTGATAGCGGATGTGCCCTTCCAGGATCTCCACCATCAAGGCATTGATCGCCCCCCGGCAGGCCACCGTCAGGTTTAGCGTCTTGGAACAGTCCGCCTCCTGCTCCAGCAGCTTTTCCAGGGCGTCGATCTGTCCCCGCAACCGCCGCACCCGCAGCAGGAGCTTTTGCTTGTCACGGATCGTGTGGGCCATGATGTATACCATAGGGGGGTATAGTAATGGTGTCAACGCCCGGCCCGGGCCAACGCCCCCTCACCCCGACGGGGATTGAATCGTGTACAGATACCACCGCGACCGCGGTGAGTGACCCCGCCCGGCCTGACGCTCGCAGTAAATCACCATCACCGGCCCGCGGTCGGTGCGAAGACGCCACCAGTGCCTTCTCAGATACATCTCCCCGCCGCCCCCCTCCGGCGTGCTGGAGATCCACCCCTGCAGGACCTCGGCCACCGCGTACACCTGTTTCCGCCAGGTAAACCGGGCCGGCACCCCGGCCTCCCCGCGGGCCATCGCCTCGCTGTCGAAGCTGCCCGGCTCGGGCTCAATCGGCTCACTGATGAACGTGTCCCGGACCCGAGCAGGCTTTTCAGGCTCTTGAGTCACGACCACATCCCCCCTTGCCCCTCCCGGCCGGCCACCGGCAGCCATGCCGGGGGTCAGGCGGCACTTTCCACCGGGTTGCTCAGCACTCCGATCCCTTCGATCTCCAGCATCAGTTGGTCGCCGGGCTTGAGATACACCGGGGGCTTGCGGGCAAAGCCCACCCCCGGCGGGGTGCCGGTCAGGATGACCGTGCCGGGCAGGAGCGTATTGTCCCGGCTCAGGAAGCTGATGATCTGGGCCACGCTGAAGATCATGTCGCTGGTGCAGGAATCCTGCATCACCTGGCCGTTCAAAAGCGTGCGCAGACGCAGGCTCTGGGGATCCGCAATCTCCTGGGCCCCATTTCCGGGGGTGACCAGACAGGGCCCCAGCGGGCAGAAGGTGTCGAACCCTTTGCCACGCACCCACTGCCCCCCGTTGTTGCGCTGCCACTTGCGGGCCGAAACATCATTGGCCACGGTGTAGCCACGACAAAACTCC
>JAJXSS010000374.1 GCA_021784455.1 Planctomycetota bacterium | reverse complement strand
ACCACAACTGGCCGCCGTCGCCCCCCGGAATCTCCCTCGGAATCTCCCCCGGAATCTCCCCTGAAACAGCCTCTTGTTCCAGCAGCGGGCTCCGGCGGTTTCTGCGTTTCCTGCGGCTTTTGTGTTTCTCTGCCCTACGCCCGGGCGGCGGCCGATTTCTTGCTCCCGGTCTTGGCCGCCGGGGTTTTCGTCTTGCCCGCGGAAATGTTGTGCACAATGCGGCGGGCCGCATCGGTCAGGTCCAGCGCCGATTCCAGCACCGGGATGTCCTTCTGGGCCTCCGCCAGGATCTTCTTGGCCTGTTCCACGTTCGTGCCTTCCAGACGCACCACCAGCGGGACCGTGAACCCCACTTCCTTGGCCGCCGTCACAATCGCCCGGGCGATCGTGTCGCACTTGGCGATGCCGCCGAAGATGTTGACCAGCACCCCGTGCACGTTCTTATCCGAGAGAATGATGCGGAAGGCCTCGGTCACCGCCTCTTCCGAGGCCGAGCCGCCCACATCCAGAAAATTCGCCGGCTCCGCCCCGTGCAGCTTGATCAGGTCCATCGTGGCCATGGCCAGCCCCGCCCCATTGACCAGGCACCCGATGTTGCCCTCCAGTTTGATGTAGGACAGGCCGAAACGCTTGGCCCGGGCTTCGGAGGGGTCTTCCTCCGTCGGGTCGGCCTGCACCTTGATGTCTTCCTGGCGGAACAGGGCGTTGTCGTCGAAGTTGACCTTGGCGTCGATGGCCAGCACCTGTCCATCGGGGTTTTCATCCGTGGGCTTGGTGACCACCAGCGGGTTGATCTCGGCCAGTGAGGCATCCTTCTCCACGAAAAGCTGGCAGAGCTGGTGCATCACCTTGGCCGCGCGGCGCACCTGCTCGCCCTTTAAGCCCAGCCGGTAGGCCACCTTGCGGGCCTGGTAGGGGGCCAGGACCACCTCGGTCCGCTCCGTGGCGCTGAACGGCTCGCGGAAGATGGCCTCGGGGTGTTCCTTGGCCACCTGCTCGATTTCCACCCCGCCCTGGGCCGAGGCAATCAGCACCGGGCAGCCCCGGGCCCGGTCAATGGCCACGCCCAGGTAATACTCCTTGGCAATGTCCACCCCCGCCGCCACCAGCAGCCGCGTCACCCGCACACCCTGCGGCCCCGTCTGCGGCGTCACCAGCGGTTTCGAGAGGATCTGGTAGGCCACCTGCCGGGCTTCCTCGGCCGAGCGCACCAGCTTCACGCCCCCGCCCTTGCCTCGCCCGCCGGCATGCACTTGGGCCTTGACCACCGCCACCTTTACCCGGTAACGGTTCTGCAAAGTCTCAAACGCCCGCGCCGCATCATCGGGGCCTTCCACCATGATGCCGGGGGGAACGGGAATGCCATACTTGGCCAGCAGCTCGCGTGCCTGATATTCGTGGATTTTCATGAGTTTCCTTCTGCATCGCCCGGTCGTAGGGGGAGGTTATGATATCCCTTGCGCTCCAGGCCCGCCAGTGATGGATCGGCACGCGACGCTGTCGCGGTCATTGGTTGAAAAACGGACCGCAGATCAGCACCCGCCCCCACGGGTGTTTGGAAGAATTTTCGCGGAAATTATAAAAAGTCCTTGACATCGTTATATTGGGGGGGGGTAATATGTGGGTCATTCGGCCGGGGGAAGCCTATTCCGGCCGGGGAAGGACTGGGGCATGTTCTGCGGGCCAGGGGAAATTCGGGGCCGGGGCACCGATCACCGCATCGTCCGGATGCTTTCGGGGGTGCGAATTCGAGTTGTGTGGGTGGCCATTGCGGGCGCGCTATGCGCCAGCGTTCTTGCGGCGCAAACACTTGCCCAAAACGCCAGCCCGTCGCGGGCGGGGTCCAAAAGACGTTCGGCCGGGGCCGAACCTGCGCTCTGGAATGCCCGCCGCCAGGGCGAATTCGTCATTTCCCTGTGTACTGATCTTCAAGGCCGCCTCTGGGTCGGCACCGAAGACCGCGGCCTGTGGATGTGGGACCCCCGGAAGGCAAACCCGCATGTTGAACCACAAAGTCACCAAGACACGAAGTCCAAGGTAGGGCGGGTCAAGCGCAGCGGACCCACCTCTGGGCGACCTCAAGGCGGGGCCGCAACGAATGCCAACCCCGCGCCGCCCAAGAGCATCTTCGACTTCGGCCGGGATGATTTGAACGAACCGTCAAGCCGCCAAGGCGCGAAAGACGGAGGTTCGGGCGCGCCGGAGCGAGTGAACCATGCGCCAGCCCCCAATCGTTCGGCCAGGGCCGAACCTACCCCCGGAAGTTTGCCGGGCTGGATTCATTTCACGCGGGCGAACACCGGCGGTCCCCCCGAACCCCTGGGCCCCGTGCTCTCCACCGGCACTCCGGCCGAATTCGCTCTGGGGGATGATGACATCTATGCCCTGGCCTGCGACAAACTCGGCCGGATCTGGGTGGGTAATCTGAACCACGGCGTGTCGGTCTACGATGGCCGACCCCCGGAACTTGATGAACGAGGCCATTTCAAGGGGTGGCGCAACTACGATGTGCTCTCAGGTCCGCTGGGCGAGCGTGTCTTCGCCATCAAAACCTGTCCGGTGGATGGGGATGTGTGGATCGCCACCTCGGCCGGGCTGACGCGCTACCGCATCGACTCGGACACGTGGTCGTATTACACCCGCGGTACTTCCGGGGGTGGATTACCCTCCGACCAGATCCAGGCCCTGGCCTTCCTCCCCGACGGCACGCTGATCGCCGGCACCCAGTGCGACGGCCTGGCTCTGTGCACGCCTTGGCGCAAACCCGTAGGTTCGGCCCCGGCCGAACGCTCCTCTGGCCCTCAACGCGATAGATGTTCGGCCAGGGCCGAACCTACGCGCGACACCCTGGAATACACGACCTGGCGCCACGTAACAACCCCCAACAATACCGACAACATCCCCCTGGTTCCCGAAGGCTACGGCCTGCCGTCGAACCTCATCAACGACATCCTGGTGACTCATAACCCTTCCGGGGGTGACACCATCTGGGTCGCCACCACCACCGGCCTGGCCCGGAGCACCGACCGCGGGGAGTCTTGGCGCTTTATCCGCGGCCAGGACTGGCTGGCCAAGGATAAGGGCCTGTACCACCCGCCCACCCCGCAGCAACTTGCGGCGGCCCAGCGCCTCGAACCCCGCCCCCCGCAAACCCTCCTTTTCGAGGACTACTGCACCTGCCTGGCCCAGGACCCCCGGAATGGCAACATCTGGATCGGCCACCGCCAGAAGGGCGTCGAAATCTTCAACCCCCGCATCCCCGGCCGGATCGACCAATCCACCCTCTCCCTTCCGGGGGGCAGGGAGAGGGCCGGGGTGAGGGTGGGGGCCTCTTCCCAATCAGAAATCAGAAATCTCGCCACGGCGGGTCGCCTTGGGAGACCGAGATCAGAGATTCTTCCAACGGACTACGTCTTCTCGATCCTGACCACCCCCGGCCCGGATGCCGCCTGCTTCATCGGCTACTACGGCGGCGGCCTGCTGCGCATCCCACTGTCCGTCTTCGCGAGCAACTCCGCAGAGCAGCCGGCGCGGGCGCGATCAAAGATCGAACACCAACAATCGACGATTTCCTTTGCCCTGCCTCCTCTGCCCTCCCCGGCCAAGCCTCCTGTGGCCCAAGAACTTCGGGACATGGCTGAAAATCTCAAAGCGTACCATCCCGGCGCCAACTTTGGCGGGCCTTTGGCCGTGGTCCTACCCGATGACTGGCGAACACAGGGCGACTGGGTGGGCCGGTATGGTTTCGAGTACGCCGTGCTTTGCGCCATGAACGCACCGCTGGACCGAATCCACGGGCGCATTCCCGCGTTTTCCGTATCCGCCACGATAGGGCCCCACCATGCCCCTGACGATGGCATCCGCCGGTGGGTGCATTGGATCAGAACGTCCCTGGTGCGGTCGCTCTACAGTCCGGATGTCGGGTATAGAAGACAATCAGAGTTCGATGACCACGGGGAGGGGTACCCTCTCACCTTCGCCGGGCCCGATTTACTCATCGGTATCCACTGTCCGGACGGCTTCCATCGGGTGTCCCTCTACTTTGTTAACAAGGATGGGCATGGCGGTGCCAATCGCCTGCGCGATTATCTGATCACCGTGGAGCCGGCGTCGCCGGGGCCGCCCGGCGCGCCGTGCCGCGCCCGCGTGCGCGACTTTTGGGGAGGCGTGTACAAAACGTTCGTCATCGAAGGGCCCGGAGACTGGATCTTCCAGATAGCCAAGCACGGCAGTCTAAATACGATTGTCAGCGGGGTCTTCATCGACCGCATCTGCGCCCCGCCCACGCGTTTCGACCACCGCGTCGGCTACTACCCCAACTCACTGCTACAGCTTTCGCCGGGCAGGAACCTGGAGTCGCCCGAGACGCACCTGATCGCGCCCCCACCGTTTATGGCGGGGAATGCGTTCGCCCGCCGTGCTCGCCTGCGGGCATGGCTTGTCGCCACGCGCGACCGCATCTTGGCCGTCCGCCGCGTAGAGGCCGTCCAGGCAGATTCCCCTGCGGCCGCCTACGCCCGACGCGCCGCTGCGCTGTGGACCAGTAGCGAGCGTGAGCAGTTCCGCACGACCATGGAAAGCGCGTTCCGCTGGCACCAGTCCCTGACCGCCCAGCGAGATGAACTCGCGCAGCGCGTGCTGCACCAGCGAAAGAAACCATAGCAAGACATGACTTGCGAGTCACCTTTTCCTGTAAAGGATCCTTTCGATGAATTGGCGCGCCACACAATT
>JAJXSS010000373.1 GCA_021784455.1 Planctomycetota bacterium | reverse complement strand
GCTGACCCACGTTCAGAACAACTGGCGGGGGCAGTGAGCCCTTCGGCGGTGGAGCCGCGACTGACGATTGCTGTGCCCGTCGCGGATCAGCGTCTGTCTCCGCATTTCGGGCATTGTCCCGATGTGGCCTTGATCGAGGTGGACCAGCCCAACAAGACCATCGTCGGAATGCGGCTGATTCCCACTCCTCCCCACGAACCGGGCCGGTTCCCCGCCTGGCTGCGCGAGCAAGGGGCGGGCATGGTGATCGCCGGGGGCATGGGCCAGCGGGCCATGCAGTTGTTCGCCCAGGCGGGCATTCCCGTGGTCACCGGGGCACCCAGTCAGCCCCCGGAGGTGGTCGTGGCGGCCTGGCTCCAAGGGCAACTTGAGACTGGTGACAACGCTTGCAGCCACGGGCCTGATGAGGCCCATACATGCAGCAGCAGTCATGGTTGATCTACGGGAACAACATCACCCGGCCTGCATCGTGTGCAGCCCGGACCGTCCCTACGGCCTGCAACTGCAGATGGCCCTGGATGGCCGGGGCGTCGCCATCGGCAGCTTTGCCTGTGCCGACTGTTACGAGGGCTATCCGGGCCTGTTGCACGGCGGGGTGATCTCGGCCTTGCTGGACGGGGCAATGACCAACTGCCTGTTCCTGCACGGCCGCGTGGCCGTGACCGCCGAACTGGTGGTGCGTTTTCGGCATCCGGTGCGGCTGGGCCGGCGGGCCCTGGTGCGCGCCTGGATCAACCGGCGGGATGCACCGGTGTTTCGCTTGCAGGCGCAACTGGAGCAGGAGGGCATTGTCAAGGCCGTCGCCCGAGGGGCCTTCATGCTGCCCAAAGCCCCGCGGCCGGCGGAGGCGGCTGGACCATGAGCCGGAAACTGTCCATCACGGTCGTGGTGCAGTTCCAAGAGACGGGCACGGTCCACGGCCGGGCTGCCGAAGGCACCTGATCATAAGGTGCCGTACATGCCGCTGCGGCGGAAGCTGCCGGGGGGGACTCCATAGGCTTTGCGAAAGGACCGTCCGAAGTATTGCGGATCGCGGAAGCCGCACTTCAAGGCGACCGCCTTGATGGGCAGGGCGGTGGTTTGCAGCATCTGCACGGCCAGAGCCAGGCGCTGGCGCTGGATGAACTCCCCCGGTGGCATGCCCTCACTTTGCGTGAAGAGTCGCGTGAAGTGAAAGCGGCTGTAGCCGGCGGCGTTGGCCAGGTCGGCCACGCTCAGGCGGCCCGCGGGTCGGGCGCGGCACAGATCCACGGCCCGCTGCAGGGGTGCAAAGCGGTGCCGCGGGGATGCCGCCGGGGAGGGCTGCGCCTGCTGCATCAGCCCCATGGCCAGGGTGTAGGCCCGGGCAGACGCCTGCCACGGGGTCTGCACCCGGCCGGTCAGCAGGTCGGCGCAGGTACCGGCGGCCGCACGCAGCAGGGGGTCCCGGGGACAGAGAACCCAGGTCGGGCCCCGGCGGCCCACCGCCGTGTGCCACGCCCGCATCACCTCTGAACCGTTGAGGCACAGGTAGAAGAACTCCCAGGCCCCACCCTCTGCCAGCCCGTAGTGATTGTCGTGGGGGAAGAACAGCAGCATGGCCTGACCGGGAGTGATGCGGTAGAGGCGACCTTCATAGGTGAGGCGGCCTTCGCCGGCCAGGGTGTACTGAAAGAGGGCAAACTGGGCGCTCCCGCGGCGCAGGCCATGCCAGGAGTAAGGATCAGGCGCCCGGCGCCGCTCCAGGCCTGCGCTGGTGACCATGGCGTGCAGACCCAGGCCGGCTTTGGCAAACACCACCGCCCGGCTCTGGGGCGCCAGGCCGCGCAGACGGGAAGGCATAAAAGTCCCATGGAAAGCACTCTTGTCCATTGTGCTGGGGTTCATACGCCATAAACTGTAGCACATAATTCCTACCATGGCCGGGCCGACAAGGCCGCTCGGCCTGCGGAGACACAGATCATGGCGGTTAAGGTGGCGTTCATTGGGGCCGGCAGCGTCGGTTTCACGCGCCGGCTGGTACGGGACATGCTTTCGGTGCCGGAACTGCAGGACACGCACTTTGCGTTCCATGACATCTCGGCCCGCAATCTGGACATGGTGCTCAAACTCTGTGCCAAGGACATCCAGGCCAATCACCTGCCCGCCCGGCTGGCGCGGCACCTGGACCGCCGGGCGGCCCTGGATGGGGCCGACTACGTCATCAACTGCTCGCGCATCGGCGGCCTGGAGGCCTTTCAATTCGATATCGACATTCCTCTCAAATACGGCGTGGATCAGTGCGTGGGCGACACCCTGTGCGCGGGGGGGATCATGTATGGCCAGCGCAACGTTCCCCAGATTCTGGCCTTCGTTCAGGACATGAAGGCGGTCAGCGCTTCGGATGTGCTGTTCCTCAATTACGCCAACCCCATGGCCATGAACACATGGGCGGCCCTGGATGCCCTGGCGGCAGGCAAGGGCGTTCAGACCGTGGGCCTGTGCCATGGGGTGGAGGGCGGCTGGGTCCAGATTGATATGGCCCTGGCCCACCTGCACCAGGATGAACAGATTGGCTGGCACGAGCGTGCCCGCCGGGTTGAACGCACCCAGATCGTCTGCGCCGGCATCAACCACCAGACGTGGTACATCGATGTCATCTACAAAGGTCGCCATGTGGGCAGCCAGGAATTGCTGGAGGCGTTCACTCGGCACAAGGACCTGGCCCGCACCGAGAAGGTGCGCATCGACATGCTCCGCCGCTTCGGCTGCTACACCACGGAATCCAATGGCCACGTGTCGGAATATGTGCCCTGGTATCGCAAGCGCCCGGCCGAAATCCGGCGCTGGATCGATCTGTCGACCTGGATCAACGGTGAAACCGGCGGGTATCTGAGGGTGTGCACCGAGGGGCGGCGCTGGTTCGAGACCGATTTTTCGAAGTGGCTGACCGAGGCCGGCAAGCCCATCACCGCCCAGGAGCGATCCAGCGAGCACGGGTCGTGGATCATCGAAGCCCGCGAAACCGGCCGGACCTACCGTGGCCATTTCAACGTGCGCAACGGCGGCATCATCACCAACCTGGCCCCCGACTGTATTGTGGAGGCCCCCGGCTTCGTGGATCGCCACGGGATCAACATGGTCAGCGGCCTGACGCTGCCCCTGGCCTGTGCGGCCACGTGTGAAGCTTCCATCCATGTGCAGCGGATGGCCAAGGAGGCGGCCGTGCACGGTGATGCCGAACTGCTCAAGCAGGCCTTGCTGCACGATCCCCTGGCAGGGGCGGTGTGCAATCCTCCGGAAATCTGGCAGATGGCCGACGAAATGCTCGTGGCCCAGGCCCGCTGGCTGCCGCAGTATGTGGCCAGCGGTGCGGTGGCCCAGGCGCGACGGCGCCTGGTGGCCGGTCCCCGGGTGAAGCTGCGGCGCTGGAGCGGCGCCGCCCGGCTGCGCGTGCGAACCGTGGGCGAATTGCGCCGTAAGAAAGCAGCCAGCGTGCTGGTGGCCGACAAGGCGGCCGCCGCCCGGGCCCGGATGAAGGCCTCGTGAACCAGCGCCGCGCGGCAGGCGTTGGCAATATTCGTCGAAATGCGGTAGCCTTAATTCCATACCGCCCGCACTGGAGAGGTGGCCGAGCGGCTGAAGGCGACGGTTTGCTAAACCGTTATACGGGGTATTACCCTGTATCGAGGGTTCGAATCCCTCCCTCTCCGCTTTTTCGTTCAACGGTTCCATGTCTACCGATCCCCTGGCCCCTGCGGTTTCCGCCACCCGATGGGACCGATTCTTCGGTTTCTCGCAGCGTGGCTCGTCGCTGCGGGTGGAACTGCTGGGGGGGCTGACCACGTTTGTGACGATGGCCTACATCATCGCGGTCAATCCGGCCATTCTGAAATTCGCCGGGCTGCCCACCGGGCCCAGCGCGGTGGCCACGGTGCTGACGGCTGTTTTCGGCTGCCTGCTCATGGGCCTGTACGCCAACCGGCCCATCGCCATCGCCCCGTACATGGGGGAGAATGCCTTTATTGCCTTCGGCTTGGCGGGTCTGGGGATCACCACGCAGCAGCGGCTGGGCGCGGTCTTTGTGGCCGGGGTGGTGTTTCTGATCCTGACCCTCCTGCGCCTCCGACAATGGCTGGCGGAGGCGATTTCCCCCAGCATGAAGCATGCCTTCAGTGTGGGCATCGGCCTGTTTCTGGCCTTTATCGGCCTGTATGAGACGGGCATCGTCACCAGCTTCGTTACCGGCAAGCCCCCGGATGTGCTGCCCACGGTCAACGGGCGATTCCCGGCTCCGGATGTGCCGGTGGTCATCGGCAACCTGCATGATCCCAGGGTGCTCTTGGCGATCTTCGGTTTTCTGCTTATCTCGGCCCTGATGCTGCAACGGGTGCGCGGGGCCATTCTCATTGGCATGGTGGTAACGGCCACCGCCGGCTTTGCCCTGGGCCTGGGGGAACTGCCCAAAGCTGTCTTTGCCCTGCCTTTTACCGGCGCTTACAGCCTGAAACCCATCGCCTTGTCCCTGGATATCCCGGGGGTGCTGAGGTTGTCGTTTCTGCCCCTGCTGCTGACGCTGCTGATCATGAGCCTTCTGGACACGCTGGGGACGCTGGTGGGGGTGGGGGCCGCCGGGGGAATGCTGGATGAACGGGGTAACTTCCCCGGCATCGAGCGGCCGATGATGGTGGACGCGGTGAGCTGCATCTTCAGTGCCCTGGTGGGTACCTCTACCAGCGGGGCCTACATCGAGTCGGCCACGGGCATTCGCGAAGGCGCC
>JAJXSS010000372.1 GCA_021784455.1 Planctomycetota bacterium | reverse complement strand
GCCAGCCACTGGTCCAGGGCCTTCTGGAGGGTGGGTGTGGGGCCGGCGGCCACCAGGCCCACCTCGGCGTTGGCGCGCTGCCCCTTGAAGGCGGCCAGCCACTCCCGTGCCAGCTTCTCGTGGGAGTGCCCCGTATCGCCGTTGTACTTCGCCCCCTTGAACCGGAACTCGTAGTGCCAGGGTCGGGTGGTGTCGGACCAGTAGAGGCCCCGGCGGACGGCGGTGGAGGGCATGGGCTACTTCTTCATGGGCCAGTTAAGCCCTTGCACATCGAATTCAAACACCCGCTCGCCTTCCTGATAGACGGGGACCTGGATGCGGAGGATCTTCGCCTTTTTCATCTGTGCCACAAGGCTGTTGTAGCCCTCAAGGAAAATGGTGGTCGAGTCATTATCCTTTGGTTCCAGGGCACGGACGCGCATAGGTTTGTTGCCATCGAAGCGGAGGGTCACCGTGTCGTTCTCATAGGATCGAATCAGGAGTTGGCCGCGCTCAATGCTGAAGAACACATTCTTCCCATATTGGGGATGGGTGCGGAGCGTGAGTGTGGCATGCTGCGGGCCCTGGTATGGGAACCCGAAATTGACGGTATTGGCGCTTTGGATGGAAGCGGTATTAACGGGGCCGAGTCCCATTTCGCTCTCATGCCGGGTATAGCTCCATGCATTGCTGGGGGAGGGGGTCGCCGAGGACCTTGAGGTGGGATGAATCTCTGATTGAGGTGTAACAATCGGGGTACTGAATGTCCCTTCCGAAGGCGGGTTTGTTGCCATAGCCAAAAGCGCCATAAGGCCTATAAAAAGGACGACAGACAGAAGTGTGATTTTTGTTTTTTTATTATTGATCTCCATGTTCCCCATACTGACTCCTGTGGATAGCCATTCACGATAGGCCGGTCACTTCGGTTTGTCCATCGCCTTCTGGTAGTGCGCATACCATATTTCCAATGCCGGGTCTGAAAGCTTGGCAATGTCTGCACGAATGGCGCGTAGGACGAGCCGCTGGGCGCGTGTGAGACCGTCCTCGGCGGCATATTCGTTGTGGGATTCTTGGGCGCTTGTCTGCATAGGCCCCATCCCGAATCGAAGCCAGCTAAGGCTTACGTTGAGCACTTCTGCGATTTTCGCAATGACATCTTCTTTCCCTGAGGGGGCCAGAAGGCGAGTGAGCCAATTCCGGACGGTCCCCTCGGTGACTCCAATTCGCCGGGCGAGATCGGTGTTCTTCCTGTATCCGGCTTGGAACATCGCCAGCTTCAGACGTTCCCCGAATGTGGTTAATCCGTCATCTCCAATCATTTACGATATCCGTAAAAAATTTCTTGCGAACTTCGTAATTTGACCCCATCCTTCTCCCGTCACCCAACCGGAGGACGGAGATGGAAGAGGCGGATCGGAAGTCGGTCACCCCGGGCGCAGAAATCATTCGGTGCAGCCTCCGCGAGCTGGACCCGCAGGTTCTTCGCCGGATGAGCACCCGTATATTGCTTGCACTGCGGGAATCCGCTCGGCGGCACTTTGCAGAACTCGTTCCTGGAGTGTTTGCATTTTCTGGCGCCACACCTCAAGTGGAAGCCCCTCTGGGTGCTTCACCTCAAGGGCGAATTCCAGGAGCACTTCCTCCACCGCCCACGCCCGTGCCATAGCCGCCTCGGCCATCCCATAGGCCCTTGCGAGGGTTTCGGCTTCGTATGGGTTCACGTTCGCCTCCTTTTCGGATTTATCTCCCCGCAGTTTCGCAGCATTGAAGGGATTCCCCAATGTGCAGAGTCACCCAACGGTATCGCACCTGGCCCGCCCGGAAGATCACGGCGGCCATGCATGCGGCGGGGCTCACCCACGAGGCGCTGGCCGCGGAGCTGGGGTGCAGCCGGTCGAACGTGAGCCAGGTTGTGGGCGGCCTGACGAAATCCTGGCGCGTGGCCTACGCGATCGGCGATGCCATCGGCCGCAGGCCCTGGGAGATCTGGCCGCGGATCTACGCCGAGCCGACCACCGCGGCGCCCACGACGGAATCCACAGGATCTGCGGAATCGGAACCCATCCGCCACGCCAGCTGAACGCAACCCCTTTTCGCACGGTGACCTCCATGTGTAAGAGTCGTGCCTGGACGCCGCAAGATCGCCGCTTCGATCGTGAGATCAAGGAGGCGCTGGCCATTCCGCATCAGGGCCCCTCGGCCATGCCCCGCAAGGCGGTGGCGCTGGCCATCGGGCGCAGCGAGGGCTGGTATTCCCGCATCCTCAACCCCGATGAGTACGACTGGCTGCCCGACCTGATTGATCTGCGCCGCATCGCCACGGTGACGGGCAATGCCGAGCCGCTGCGGGTGCTGGCGCGCTGGTGGGGCGAGGGCCACGAGCTGGCCGAGGAAAGTCCTTTTGATCTGCTGGCGGAGACGGTGGAGGCGGATGACGCCTTCATCACCCGCCTGAGCAAAGACCTGGCCGACGGGAAGCTGGATCCCGACGAGGCGAAGCGCCTGTTGCCCTTCTCCGCCGCCCGGCTGCAGCAAGCCCAGAACGCCCATGACGCGCTGCGCAAGCAGGCGGGGAGGAAGTGATGGAAGGCGTGAACAACTTCTTCTACGGCTCGAACCTGGTGCGGGTGGCCCTGGTGGATGGGGAGCCCCGGTTCCTGGCGGCTGATCTGGCCCGGGTGCTGGGCTACCGGGATGCTGTCAATGCCTGCCGGAAGCTCCACGCAGATGAAAAGGGTACTCACGAAATGAGTACCCCTGGGGGAACCCAGGAAATGCTGGTGGTCACCGAGCCGGGCCTCTATTCCCTGGTGATGGGCAGCCGCCGCCCGGAGGCCCAGGCCTTCAAGCGGTGGGTCACCCACGAGGTGCTGCCCGCCATCCGGAAGACGGGGCGCTACGAGACCGCTCCGGCCCCGGCCTTCGAAATCCCCAAGACCCTGGCGGGGGCCCTGGCCCTGGCGGCGAAGATCGAGACGGAGCGGGAGGCGCTGGCCTTCCAGGTGGCCTCGCAGGATGAGGAGATCGCCTACCTGGAGCCCCGGGCGGCCTTCGCGGATCGCGTGGCGGGGGCGGAGGGCTGCCACACCATCGCCGCCGCCGCGAAGATCCTGGGCACGGGCCAGAACCGGCTCTTCTCCTGGCTGCGGATGCAGGGCTACCTCATCCAGGGCACCTGCACGCCCTACCAGCAGCATGTGGATGCGGGCCTGTTCCGGGTGGTGGAGCGGGTGTTCACGGATTCGGATGGGAAGGACCACCTGAAGGCCAAGACCCTCATCACCGGCAAGGGGATGCTGGCCATCCAGCGCCGCATGGATGCGGACCTGCTGCGGCCCCTCATCCCCCACGCCACTGCTTTCCGTGAGGCCCGGGCATGAGCGACGCCAAGCGCCGGGGCCGCCCCCGGAACACTGTGCCGGTGGAGGATCTGGAACTACTCACCATTCCCCAGGCGCGGGCCTA
This sequence comes from Planctomycetota bacterium, assembly GCA_021784455.1. Taxonomy (GTDB): domain Bacteria; phylum Planctomycetota; class Phycisphaerae; order Phycisphaerales; family Phycisphaeraceae; genus JAJXSS01. Next base: position 1,301 of record JAJXSS010000372.1, on the reverse strand, counting down.
CCTGCGCGGGAAGGGCAGGCCCATGAGCCGGGAGCGGCTGCGCGGGCAGATCGTCACGGGGGCCCTGCCGGCCTTCCTCGACACCTTCCACCACGACCGCTTCAACCAGCCCATCTACCGCATCGAGCGCGCGGCGCTGGACCGCTGGCTCCGCGCCAGCCTGCAACCCCTGCGCGTGACGCGCATCGCCTGACAAAGTTCGGGCCCGGATCGCACCCGGGCCCGGCCCTACCAAAGGAGAACGACATGCAGACCTCAATCTATCCTCCCCCCGCGCCTGCGGCAAGGGCCATCCCCCTGGGCGAGGATCCCGTCCTCACCCGCGCCAAGGTGTGCGCCCAGTTGCGCGCGGCGCTGGCCGAGATCGAGACGGGCGACTTCGGCGCGGAGAGCATCACCCGGGCGCAGAAGCACCTCCAGTCCGTGCGGCGGGTGCTCTTCGTTGCCAAGGTGCAGCGCCGCTTCCCGGGCCTGCATGTGGGGCTGCATGGGCGTGAGGTTCGGGCATGAGCCAGGCCCTGCCGAAATCCTTCCTGGCGGCCTGCGAGGACATCGCCAACCGGCTGCGCGTCTTCAAGCGGGTGGCGCTGCAGGCCAGGGAACGGGGCGACGAGCAGGTGGAACTCCACGTGGCCGAGATCTGGGAGGCGGGAGACGAGGCCGCCCTGGAGGCCTTCGAGAAGGCCCTCGCCGAACTCACCGGGCAGCGCCCGCTGCCTTTCCAGGAGGCCTCCTGATGACCGCCTTCCTCCTTTCCCCGCTCATGCCCTTCCTGGCGCTGCTGGGCCTGCTGGCCCTGGTGGTGGCGGCTCTGGCCATCGCCTTCCCCCGGCGGGCCCTCTCCTTCCTGGCGGCCTTCGCCGGGCAACTGCTGGAGGACATGGACGCCCGGCGCCGCCGGCGATCGCTCCGGCTGGCCAAGCGGGTGCCCCGATGACGAACGAGCACCCGTTGCCCCTCTGTGTCTCGCCCCTGGGCGCCTACGACCTGGCGGGCCGATCCATGGACCGTGAGATCCGCGACCTGGGCGCCAGCGAGGCGGCCCGCCGCTACGCCCCCCGGCGCATCTACGGCGGCTGGCATTCGCCGCTCTTCGATGTGGTGCTGCGCACGCCGGAGGTGAACCGTGCTCGCTGATGGGTTCTTCGATCCGCAACTCGTGGTGCTCCTGCTGCTGCTGCCCATCCCGGAGGACCGCCGGACGGGCCACCGCACCCACGACACCCGCAAGACCCGACTGATCCGGAGGCGCTGATGCGCTCGTTTCTCCATCTCCTTTTCCTGCTGGCCTCGGGCCTGGG
>JAJXSS010000371.1 GCA_021784455.1 Planctomycetota bacterium | reverse complement strand
CGAGTGGAGCGATGCCCCGGTGCTCTTCCCGGCGGGGCTGCTGGCCGCTCCCGTGATCTCCGTGCGGCGCCAGGACGATGGCGCCGTGCACGGATTCCGGTAGGCGCCACCCGCCCGGGCCCTGCTCTTGCTCCCAGTGATGCGAATGCTACGAAGCGCCCGCATCACGCCAGGACGACCCGGGCAGCGGATTTCCCGGCCGCGCCGTTCCGCCCTCGGAGTTATGCCGCCCTCCCGTTCCACCGGACCAAAGGCCTCCCCATGGCAAAGGACAAGCCCCCCGCCCCCATTCTGCAGGATCTGAGCAATCCCGCCTCGTACATCAGCAAGGTCCTGCGGCGCCTCGCCCCGCCCGCCCCGCCGTTCGATCCCGACCAGGCCGGGACCCACATCTACCACGACATCGCCACGTTCAGCCTGCACACCTTGCAGGGCGAATTGACCATCCGGCACACGCCCGGCGGGCCGCTGCAGATCCAGAACCATCGTGATTGCGCGGATGGCTACGCTTACTTCACGCGGGCCGAATTGCGCACCAGTGACGATGCCTTGCGCACGCCCGTGCAGTGGCGCGTCGAAATGACCTTGCCCACGAATGGCGTGCGCGGGGCGAGGGCGGCACAATGGCCGCCGGAAAGGATGCACGCCATTCGTGGGCAAGTCCATCGGCCACTGCTTCCGGGGGCGCCCCTCCACTCCTCCCTCTCAGCAGATCCTCGCCACCTGTTCCCCAAAGGGCTTTTGGATCAAACGCCGGCCGCCGATCGTGGTAATGAGCTCGACCCCCGGCATACCGCCGTCGGGCACGGGCTCGATCCGGCCGATGATGGCCGCATCCCGTCCCAGCGCGTGGCGGCGCAGGGCCGCCAGCACCGCTTGGGCGGCTTCGGGCCGCACCACCAGCACCGCCTTGCCTTCGTTGGCTACCTCCAACAGGTCCAGACCCAAAAGGCCCGCCGCGTGGCGCACGGCCGGGGCCACGGGAATGACCTCTTCCTCCAGCACCACCCGCACCCGGGCCCGCTGCGCCAGATCCGCCGCCAGGCCCGACAGCCCGCCGCGGGTCGGATCCCGCAGGAAAACAAGAGCCGCCGGGTCGGCTTGGACTTCGGCACAGCCCCACAGCGATTCCATCAGGCCGTTCAACGGCGCCACATCGCTCTGGACCTTGATTTCGGCCTCGGGCAGGTGCCGCGCCAGCATCACCGCCAGACCGTGCTCGGCCACCCGGCCGGTGATCAGCACCATATCCCCCGGCCGAACACGCCGCGGATCCAGATGCCTCTCCGCTTCCGGGGATATGGGCAGCAGCCCCACCCCGGCTGTGGTCAGGATCAGCCCCGGCCCTTGCGCCCCCAGCACGCCGCGTTCCACCACCTTGGTGTCCCCGGTCACGATGTTCACCCCGGCGGCCCGGGCCATCTCCCCCACCGATCGTATGATCCGGTCCAACAGGGCCTGCTCCAGTCCCTCCTGGGCCACCACAGCCAGGGCCAGGCCCAGCGGCCGGGCGCCCACCATGGTCAGGTCGTTCACCGTGCCGCACACCGCCAGCTTGCCGATGTCGCCCCCCGGAAACTCCAGAGGCGTGACCACGTAACTGTCGATGGTCAAAGCCACGCGCTCACGCCCGGCCTCCAGCACGGCCGAATCCAGAAGCTCGCTGAGCACCGCATTGTTCAGATGCGGCAGCACGCAACTGGAAAGCAGTTCATCCGTCAAACGCCCACCCCCCCCATGTCCCAGGAGCACGCGGCCTTCCCCGCAAAGGCCCTGGGAATCGGAGGTGGCGGGGCTGCTGGCAGGGGGCAAGGGGGACGAAGGCGTTTCCTGGTGCATGGGAAGCTCGGTGGAGGTTGACTCGGTAATGCGTCAGCCTGCTCATGGGTTCACTTACTCAATTGTTCATCCGTGGCCCGCGGTCACACCCCGGCCCCGCCCGGGACCGCCGTCATCTTACGAACGAAGCGACGATCTAACACCGCCGGCGCCTGCGGCTTGAGGCCTGCGGCTAATGCAAGCCCTCGCCATACTTGAACCATGCCTGGCACGAGCCTTCCGAACTGACCATGCACGGGCCGATGGGATGCACGGGCGTGCAGGCCCCGCCGAACATGGCGCAATCCACCGGCCGGCAGCGGCCCATGATCACATCCCCGCAACGGCAGCCCACGGGTTCGGGGGCTTCTTCGGGGTGCAGCCCAAAGCGGGCGGCGGCGTCGAAGTCCTGGTATTCCCGCCGCAGGCCCAGGCCGCTATCCGCGATGGCGCCCAGCGCCCGCCACCGGGCCGGGGCGGGGCAAAAGACTTCGTCCATCAGTTCCAGGGCCCGGGCGTTGCCCTCCTCGGTCACGGCCTGCGGGTACAGGTTCTCCACCACGGGAGATTTGTCACGCACCAGTTCGGTCAGGCGGGCCAAGCCCTGCGCCATCTGCAGAGGCTCAAAGCCCGCCACCACACAGGGCAGGCCGCATTCTTCCACCACGGGGGCAAAGGCCTTGGCCCCCACGATCACGGCCACGTGCCCGGGGCACAGGAATCCGTCGATGCCCACCTGGGCCAAGCCCCCGCCCCCGCCCCCGGAAGGACCCCCGGATGAACCCCCGGGGGAGGCCCCGGAACTGATGGCCAGCATGGCCGGCACGATGCGCTTGTGGCTGACCAGCACACTGAAATTGGTCAGGCCCTGCCTTTGGGCCTCCTGAATGGCTACCGCGCTGGCCGGGGCGGTGGTCTCAAAGCCCACGGCTGCAAACACCACCTGGCGCCTAGGCTGGCGGGCGGCCAGGCCCACGGCGTCCAGGGCGCTGTAGACCACGCGCACATCGGCCCCGGCGCTGCGGGCCTGCTCCAGACTGCCCTTCTTGCCCGGCACACGCAGCATGTCTCCGTAGCTGCAGAACGTCACCCCGGACCGGCCGGCCAGTTCCACCATGCCGTCGATATCGCCCTGGCTGGTGACGCACACCGGGCAGCCCGGACCCGACAGGAGCGTCACCGTCACGGGCATCAGGCTGTGCAGCCCGCTGCGCCACGCCGCCACGGTATGCGTGCCGCACACCTCCATGAAGGCCACCGGCCGGGCCACCTGGGCGGCCGCGGCCCGCCAACCTTCCAGAACCTGGGCCATATGTTCACGCTTGAATTGCTGGGGCAACATGGCAGAACTCCAAGGGAAACACGCATTCTCACATACCAGGAGCGAAAGAGAGTTCAAAGTTCAAATTTCAAAGGCCCAATCAGCACCCGGGAGCAATTCTCCTTGCGGAGCCCGCAATCGTCTCTGCAACTTTGCACCTTGCACTTGGCACTTTGAACCCTATCAAGCCTCTTTAGTTTGCCGCGGCTGCGCTGCCCTCGCCGCGTTCCGAGGGGTCGCTCTGGCCCAGGGCCTCCCAGATCTCGGCTACTTCGGCCTCGGCCAGACGCTGAATCACAAAGCCCGCATGCACCAGCACCCATTCGCCGGCCTCGGTCTCGGGGGCCAGGGCCGTACACACGCGCAGACTGGCGCCGTGCAGGTCTACGACCGCCAGGCCCTCATCTTCGAGCCGCACCACTTTCGCCGGGATGGCCAGACACATGGGAAACTCCTTTCCGCCCCGTTAGCTCGTGGGCTTGTTGAATCGTTGAATGGCTAGCCGGCGGGCGGCCACGGCCGCCTGGCCCAGGGCGATGCCCCCGTCGTTGGGCGGCACCAGATGGTGACGCAGCACGGTCAGGCCGCGGGCCTCCAGAATCGCCGCCAATTGTGCGGTCAGGCGCTGGTTGCAGAAGACCCCGCCGGTCAGGCCGATGGTGCGCAGTCCTGTTTCCCCCACGACCCGTTCCACCGCCCGGGCCCAGGCCGCGGCCAACTGGTCGTGCCAGTGAGCGGCCAGCACGGGTACCGGCACCCCACGCTCCAGGCCCGTGATGAGGCCCCGGGTCAAGGGGGAAAGGTCGATCTGCCACCGGCCGTTCACCGGCCCGATCTGGGCCGGCCAGTCATCCTGAAGATGTTCGCCATTGCTTTCCCACGCGGCGGCTTCCATGACCAGTCCCGCCTGGGCTTCGAACTGGTTTTCCAGGCACAGGCCCAGGAGCGCCGCCGCGCCATCGAACTGCCGGCCACAGCCGCTGCTGGTGATGCACTGCACGCCCCGGGCGAGCATGGCCCCCCAGACCTGCCGCTGGGTGGTGTCGGGAACCAGATGCCGGGCGGCCGGGTGGTCCGCGGCCGACGGGCCCAGAGCCTGCGTCAGCATGGCCAGAGCGCAGCGGCGTGTGTCGCGTGCAGCGGCATCGCCCCCGGGCAGGCTCAGGGGCCGCAGATGCCCCAGCCGGCGATAAGCCGCCCGGGTGACCCAGAGCAACTCGCCCCCCCAGCTTGTGCCATCGGCCCCGAAGCCCGTGCCATCGCACACCACGGCCAGAATCGGCCCCTCCCGCCCGTGCTCGGCCAAGAGGGCCGCGGCGTGGGCATGATGATGCTGTACACCCAGAAGGGCCCCCGCCCCCGTTGCGGGAACCCTGGGAATTCCGAGGGTTCTGGGGGCTTGGGGGTTTCCTGGAGGCCCGGGGGTTCCGGGGGTTCCGGTAATTCCGGGGATAGCCAAGCCCCAGCGCCGGGCCAGTTCACGGGCGTACAACGTTGATGCGTACACCGGGCTCTGGTCGTGGGCTATCCAGCGCGGCTGAACTTGGTAAAGCTCCAGCAGGTCTTCCACCGCCCGCACAAACGCATTGAAGGAGCGAGCGTGGTTC
>JAJXSS010000370.1 GCA_021784455.1 Planctomycetota bacterium | reverse complement strand
GTTCTGGACTGGGTCCCCTCCTTCTACACCCCCGCCCCCGGAAGTGCCCCCGCCCCCGGAAGTGTCGTTGTCCCCGGCTCATCCGCCCCCGTCGCCGATGCCGCCGCATCCCCGGCCGCGTCTCTGGAATCAAAAATCGAAAATCCAAATTCGAAAATCCCCACTTTCCGGGCCTTCCTCTACGCCCCGCTGATCCGCGAATACGACACCAAGTACATTCCCGATAACCGCCTCTTCGAACGCCTCTACACCGCCCTGGCCCATTACAATTTCCACGTCCAGAGCTACCACAACCGCGACTATGCCGGCCCGGGCCTGGGCGACCTGCGACTGGCCAACCGCGTGCGGGCCAACTTCATCGTGCTGACGTTCATCGACCGCAACAAGCTCAACGTGGACTACTACCAGCCCGGCGGCGCCGTGGTGGACCTGGGTTGCATCCACCGCTGACCGTGGCCAGGGCGGGGATCACGTTCCTCATTTTCCCGCCTTCGGCCCGGCGGGCCGGTGGCTTGGGCGTGGCGCACCGTTTAGCCGTTTTGCAGTTGCCCGGTGTGATCGTCCCGACCGAGTGGACCTACCTACGGAATGGTGCCCATCCTGATTTCACAGGAATCACGATCGGTCCGAAACAGCCGATCAAGTTCGATCCACGGCTGATCAAGGTGCCGACGCCGTGAGGCTTGGGCACGAAATGACTCGTTCAGCGCAAGCCGGGGTTCGAGCGGAGACAAGAGCCGAGACCTGACCGAGTGCGGTCGGCAGTCGCGCACATCACTGGCTGGCGCCGGGGGCTGGAAGCTATCGCGGCTTCCGCGGCTGAAGAGGCTGTCCGGCCGCCGCGGATATGCGTGGAGCCCATCCCCAGGGCATCCGCATCGTGCCATCCGCGCAGCAACCCGCGCCCGCCCCTGGCACCGGGCGCTGGCCTTGGTACCATGCTCGCATGGGAACCAAACAAAAACCTAACTACGTTACCTTGCGCCAGCGTTGGGGGGTGGGACCCCAGGTCAGCAGCCTGCGTGTGCCGTGGATCCTGCCGCCGCCCATCCTGCCCACCCTGGAATCCATGCCTTCCTGGGTCAACGCCTGGGGCAACGTGGACCGGTCCGCGTGCCTGGGGCTTTGGGTTTCCCAACTGCGCCGCCTCTACGGCTGCATCTCCAGCCGCAGTTACCGCGACCCGGACACGGGCCGGCGGTGGCGCACCCGGCCGTTTCCCACGGAGCATGCTGCCCGCACCTATTCGGGGCGGGTGAGCACGGCCGAGGTGCTTTTGACGGCCGGGCACCTGGAAGAACTGCTGGGGCGGCGGCCCGAGCGTGAGTACCCCGGTGACTATCGCACCCAGCGTTGTCCGGCGATGCGTGACCCGGGCTGGCAAGGGCCGCCGGAAGGGGCTCCTCATCCTTCCAATCCCCGTCGTTTGGGCTGGAAGGGCTTTCGTTGCCGGGTGTTTGCCGGCCGGCCGCTCGAGGCCCGGGATCAGGGCCTGTCCCCCAATCCCAACGCCTCTTTGGGGCGGGGCAAGGTGCTGGGGGTGGCGGCGGATTGGCGGGCCCGCATCCGGGTGGAGAAATGGCAGATGCGCCGCTTCCTGCCGTCGTACTACATGGTTTGCCCCGGGGGGGATGCGGGGGTTCAGGACCCGACCGACCCCCAGTGCGCCCGGCTGAGCACCGTCCCGCGCGGGGTGCGGCGCGGGGGAGAGTGCTTCCAGCGTGTGCTGTGCCTGGTGCTGGTGCTGTGCACCGCCCAGGAAGCGGCCGATGCAGCGCAGGCCCTGGCCTGGATCCGCCGGCTGCCGCAGAACCCCGGCCCGGCCACCAACCTGCGCTGGGAAGAGGTGGTGGCGGTGGCCAACCGCCTGATATCCCGCTACGGCCTGATTTTCGCCCCGCGCCGGCTGCTGTGCGGCAAGTGCCTGCGAGTCCATTACGGGGGCGATCCGGAGAAGAGGCGTCAGAGCGCTTCCCGCCGCCGTGCCGCCATCCGTCTGCGGCGGCAGGGGCGATAGCGGTGGGTCGTGGGTAGTGACTCGCGGCTAGTGGCTGGTGGGTGGTGGGTGGTGGCGCGCAGACCTTGCCTTGGCGGCCTCGTGCGTCACCAAACACGGCTTGTGACTGCTACTTCGACGTGCAGGCCGGCGATGGCCGCCACCAGCTTTCCCCGGGTGCGGGCGCCCCCAAAGTCGCGGAGTTTCCGCAGGCGGCGGCCCTGTTCAAGAAGCTGATCGGTGGCAGCGGCATGCCCGCACCGACGACACTTCAAGTGCCCACCGCACAAGAGAGTCCCCGGTGAAGCCGGAGGGCAGGTTGCCCTCCGGTGGGAGGAAACGTCTCTTTTAGGGAAAGGGAATGCACATGAGCGGTCCATCACGCAAGGTAATGGCATGGTCGCTGGGGCTGGGGGCCGCGGTGCTCGCGGCGGGAGCTGTGAGTGCCCGGGCCTCCCTGCTGGCCTATGAGGCGTTTCCCTACACGGCGGGAACGAGCATGGCCGGCCCCCTGCAAGAGACGCCGGGCGGGCTGGAACTGCTCTACATCACGCTTCCGGCCGCCTTTGCCACCGGGGAATGGCTCGCCTTGGTGAGCCTGGCCGCCGAGGAGTTCCGCCACGCGGAGGAAACCCACCGAGCCCGCGCCCAGGCTGCCGCCGAGGCCCCGGCCCGGCGTCTGGCAGCCCGCCTGGGCGATCAACTGCCCCAGGAGGACTAGACTTTTCTGCGGGCCAGGCGCCTGTAGGGCGTTACCCCGGCTCATCGGGTCTGATGCCCCTGAACGATAGGGTGGGGCCCCCGCCCCCTCTGCCTTGCCCCGCCAGGCAGAGGGGGGAGAGAGAAACCCTTCAGCGGCCGTCGTAAACCATCATGGCACTGCTGGCGGGGGTGACGGTGGCGCCTTCCGTGGTGCTGAACAGGTTGTCATTCGTATTGCTGATGCTGGCGTAGCGGGTGCTGCCCAGAAGCGCGGTGGTGATGCTTTCCACGTGGCAGTCGCCCCAGCCCAGGGCCCCGCGCCAAGCATCGGGCTTGGTGGCCGCGTGATCGGTGCTGCTGCTGTCGATGCTGGTGGTGGTCAACAGGCCCGTGCCGTCGATGTCGAGGGCACGGTCGCCGATCACCACGGCCTGGGAGTTGGCGTTGTTACGCCACTCGGTGCGGCGGCCGGCATCAGTGGTGGCCTCGGTGATGCGTGACAGGGCGTAGGAGAAGTTGCCGGCCCCGATGGTGGCATTCACAGCGGCGCGGGTCTTGGCCACGCTGTCCAGGGGGCTGATCAGGCTGGCGGGGGTCAGGAAGTTGCCGTTGAGCAGGAGGGCGTAGCGGTTGGCCACGGTGGCTCCATCGTCGGCGGCGCCGTAGGTCTTGCTGTCGGCCGGAATGGCAGCGGCCAGGGTGCCATCGGCCTTAAGGCCCGGGAAAGCCTCGGAATTGCCCTGGGCGAACAACAGGCAGGCTTGGATGGTACTGCGGATGTTGTTCTCGCTCTGGGTGCGTTTGGCGATGCGGATGGCCGCGCCCAGGGCGGGCATGAGCAGGCCCATGAGGGTGCCGATGATGGCGATGACCACCAGCAGTTCGATGAGCGTAAAGCCACAGATATGGTGTGGGTGACGAGTCATGAGGAGGCTCCTTGTGCAGAAACACCGCGAACGGAGGAAGGCGACGCGCGGCCGCCGGCCGAAGGAGTCCCGGGGCGGTGCCCTTCAGATGCCTGCTGCAAGCCCGAACCGGGCTGTTCGGGAAGGGGCCGCACGGAGTGACAGCGGGGGCGTTGCTTCCCGAGGCGGGATCCGGGGTGGGTTGGGTGCGGAAGAATGAATCGAATGAAAAATGCGGAGATCGGCCGCAGCCCGACCCTGGGGCAGGCACCGTTAAGGCAGGCGCGGAACTCACCTGCGGACAGCAGACCGTCGAGGGGCGGCGGGGGGGTGCTGGACGCGGCATCCGAGGGGGCCCGGCCGCACGTGAGGAAGGGACGATGAAGAGCGGAAGCTGTAGTCGGGGCCGAACCCATCTTGGCCTGCCGTCCCTCTATTCCCAGTGTATCGAGGGGCCGGGGCGGGTCAATGAAAATTTTACAGCACGGGTCCCAACAGGCTCTTGGGTACGCGGCCGTGCGGCATGGGAGGTGTCTTCGCCACCGGGACCTGCCGCGCAATCCGGATCGAGGCTTGCAGGAGCGGAGGACTCCGGGGCGGTTGGAATGCCTTCCAGGCCGGCCAAATGCCCGCGGGGACGGTGGTTACGCGCCGTCCCGTACTTTTGCCGCGCCAGGCCGTTTGACAGCAACGGGGAGTTGAGTACACTGTTCCGTCTTGCCCTGAGCGGCAAGGGATCTAATTGGGCCGTAATTGGCCGGGAACTTGTCGATGACCGCAGGGAAAATTCGAATCCGGATGGAAGCGTACGATCACCAGGCCCTGGATGCCTCGGCGCGGGAGATTGTGGACCACGCCAAGCGTACCAACGCCAAGGTATCGGGACCGATTCCGCTGCCGACCCGGATCGAGCGTTACACCGTGCTGCGCAGCCCGCACATTGATAAGAAGAGCCGCGAGCAGTTCGAGATCCGCACCCACAAGCGGATCATCGACATCTACGAGCCCAATGCCCGGACGGTCGAAGCCCTGAACCGCCTAGTGGTGCCGGCGGGTGTGTTTGTGAAGATTAAGGCGTAAGAAAAGTGGCCACCGGCCACTTTGAGAAATCAATCAGGGGTAGGTTCATGTCGAGTAAGGCGGGATCGCCCGGTA
>JAJXSS010000369.1 GCA_021784455.1 Planctomycetota bacterium | reverse complement strand
GCGGCCGCACCGGCGCCCGCAGCCGCTGGAACCGCTGCGGGCCCAGAACACCAGCCCCCGGCCGCCGCCGCCGAGCCCCACCCGGGGGAATCCTCCCCTGATCGCCTGCGGGCGGCCATTCTTAAGGATCTGGCCCGCGCCGACACCCCCGGCAGTGCGAAAGGCCAGCACCCTCAGTCCGCCGCCCCCGGCCGGCCCACGCCCCATGCCCCCGGCCAGTTCATGCATCCGCCCCTGCCCAACCTGCCGCCCAATATGCCCCTGCCCACCCAGCCGGGCTCCAAGGGGGGCAACGCCATCTATCGCATTGATCCCCAGGGCTTTGTCAAAGAGATCTTCCGCGAATCGGCCATGGTCTTTCGCATCGTTCAAGACCCCTCCCACCCCGGCCGGCTGCTCGTAGCTACGGGGAATTCCGGCCAGCTTTTCGCCGTAAACCCCACCGCGGACGAAACCACGATCCTGGCGGATCTCAAATCCCAGCAGATCCCCGCCCTGGCCACTCTGCCCAACGGCGATGTCATCCTGGGCGCAGCCAACCCGGCCGCGATTCTCCAGCTTGACAAGGGCTATGCCGCCGACGGCAGCTATACCAGCCCAAGCCTCGACGCTTCCCAGATCAGCCTGTGGGGCACGTTCCGTCTGGTGGCCGAAATGCCCGCCGGCACGGGCCTGACCGTCCAGACCCGCAGCGGCAATCTCCAAAACCCGGAGGATGGCCCCTGGTCGCCCTGGTCCCAGGCTCAGATCGTGACCCGCCCCGCCGGGGTCTCTCCCGCCCAGCCCCTGCAACTGAAGATCACCAGCCCCCCCGCCCGCTTCCTCCAGTATCGCGTCAACTTCTCCACCCAGGGCGGCAGCACCCCCGCGGTGGATCGGGTCTCCGTCGCCTATATCACCCCTAACCTGCGACCCGTCATTTCCGCTATCCACGCCACCTACCCTGGCGACGGCAAGGGCACCAACCGGAGCGGCATGATGCCCAAAGGCCTGCCGCGGATGCCGCAGGCCGGTGGAGCCGGCGGCGATGCTGACTCGGAGGTGCCCGCCCCGGACACCACCTGAAATACACGCTGGAGTACCAGACCATCGGCTCGCATAAGTGGCTGCCCCTGGCCGACGACCTCGACACCAACAGCTACGACTGGAAGGTCAACCGCGTGCCCGATGGCCGCTATGTCATCCAGGTGACGGCCTCCGATGCTCCCGATAATCCGCCCGACATGGCCAAAACCACCAGCCGCATCAGCGATCCGGTGGTGGTTGACAACACGCCGCCCCAGTTCAAGGACCTCAAGACCGTGGTTCAGCCGGGATCCGTCACCATCACCACCACCGTGACCGACAACCTGACCCCCATCCAGGATGTCAAGTATGCCGTGGACCAGACCAAGAACTGGCAGGCCGTCCTGCCCGACGACCTGATCTACGACTCGACAAGCGAGGCCATTACCATTAAGATTTCTCCCCTTACCCCTGGCCCGCACGTGATTACCCTGCGGGCGCTAGATGGGCAGAACAACGCCCGCTATGAGGCGATCCAGGTGGAAGCCAAGTAGGTTCGGGCCCGCCCGAACGTTCTGGTAGGTTCGGCCCTGGCCGAACGCTTCGCTGGGTCAGGCCTGCCCGAACGACGCCGCTTAAAGTGGCACAAACAGCCCCGACACGGGACACGAAACTGAAGGATTCGCCATGTCCACGCATTACCTCAAGAAGAAAAGCACGACCAAGCGCACCCGCAAGTGGGGCTTTCGCGCCCGCATGAAGACCAAATCCGGCCGCAAGCTTCTGAGCCGCAAGCGCAAGGCCGGCCGCAAGCTCAAGGTCCGCCGCTTCTGGTAATTCCCCTCGCCCCCTCATGGCGCGGCCGGAGGCTCTGCTCAAAGGGAGAGCAAGACTCCCCGAAGGCGGTCTGCCCCAAGGGCCAGGCTCCGCCCCAGCCGTGGGGCTGTCCTATAAACCGCAGCCAAGGGGCTCCTATCGGGCCGCATCTTGCCGTGGACTGCGCCTGAGCGGCGCCCGGCCGGCCCCTGTTCAGACGATTGCCCGGCCAAGCCCTACCCGTTCAGCCCTCGGGCCAATCGCCCTGGAAAACTTCCGTCGCCGGCCCCGTCATGTGAACGTGGCCATCGCTTGCCCGCCACTCCAGGGTCAGGTCTCCGCCCGGCAAATGGATCAGCACCTTCCGCTCGGACCGGCCCGTCAGCACCCCCGCCACGCACACCGCGGCCGCTCCGGTCCCGCAGGCCAGGGTGATGCCGCTGCCGCGCTCCCAGGTCCGCATGATCATTTCACTGCCACGGGCCACCTGCACCACGTGCACGTTGATCCGCCGGGGAAACAGGTTGTGTTTTTCGATGATCGGGCCCACCGCTTCCAGAGGCACGGCCTGCACATCCTGCACGAAGAACACGGCATGGGGGTTGCCCATCGAAATGCAGGTCATGCGCGGATCCAGACCGGCGCCATGGCCCCATTCCCCGTACCCTGCCGGCCAGGTAAATAGACCGTGCATAGGATGATTGACTACCCGGCTCAGATCCGGCAGACGCACTGGAATCTCCGCCGGGGCCAGAATCGGCTCCCCCATGTCCACGGTCACCAGGCTGACCTTGCCGGCGCTATCCAGTTCGTAGGCCAGCCGCAAGACGCCGCGCCCGGTCTGCACCAGCAGAGGGTTCTGTTCCCGCACCCCCGGGGCCACGTTGTGGTCGTAGGCGAACTTGCAGACGCAGCGCACGCCGTTGCCGCACATCTCCGCTTCCGAACCATCCGCGTTGAACATGCGCATGCGCACGATCGCCCCCCCGCGCCGCCCCTCTTCATCGGCCGGGGCAACCAGGATCAGCCCATCCCCGCCCACACCGAAGTGCCGGTCCGAGATCTTCCGCGCCACTTCGGCCGGATCAGCCACCGGATGGGCAAACCCGTTGACGTAGACATAGTCGTTGCCGATCCCGTGCATCTTGATGAAACGCATGTCACACCTCGCAAAGGTCGGGGATTATACCCGACCGTCGCGCTCGGCTCAGCCCAGCAGCCACAAAGATACGAAGGCGCGAACGAAGAGGCAGGAGATGGCCGGAACCCCGGAAACGCAGGGCCAAGTGGATGCCTGGCCCGGTCCATCCCTGCTCTGCGGCATTCGCCAATCCGCTCTGCTTTCAGCTTCGTGCCTTTGTGTCTTCGTGGTTGGCCCCCGGTCTTTCACTCATGGACTTCCACGATGTCGGCCTCAAGCGTGTCCAGGTCCACAATGGCCACGGTGCAGCGCTCGGTCAGCCAGCCGCAGCACTCCCCGGGATTGAGCATCAGTTTGCCGTCCCTTTTCTCGTTGACCACCTGATGCGTATGGCCGGTTATCACCAGCTCGGCCGGGGCGATTTCCGGGGGCTTGAGCCAGTCAATGAAATGGTGCATGACGATCGTCCGGCCGCCCAGTTTCACCGTCAGCGGGCCGTCCACAATGCCCGGCAGCACCCCCTTGAGCCCCTTGCGTTCCCCGTCGTTATTGCCGTAGCAGCAGAACACAGGAGTCGGCAGCACATCGGCCGCAATCAGCTTGGCCGCGAAAGGAGCCACATAATCGCCCGCGTGCCATATCGCTGCGACCTCCAGCCTGCGAAACATCTGGATGGCGCGGCGGAAAGTGGGCAGCCGGTCGTGCGTGTCGCTCAGAACACCGATTTTCATGAAGGAACCCCAACATTTGGGCCGCATCCTGCCCCCGCCGACGGATATGTGCCAACAAAAAAAGCGGGGCGGGCCGCTGGGTCAGCGATCGTTTCCTCATTATCACGCGCCGCCTTGCGGCCGGCCGAACCGCTCCGGTCTCGCAGGTGGGCGCATCGGTCGGACTTGTCTTCGCTCCCGCACGGGCCCGCGCCCGTCTACGATTGATTGTAGGGCCATCCCCCCGCACGGACCATAGCCGCCGGCGCGCGGCGACCGCAGGGCCCGGCCGAGCGTCCGGCCCCTGGTTAATGAACCACCCGGCTCGCCAGCCAGAAGCCCAGCATGATGAAGGCCAGCATGTCGGCCAGGACGATCAGAAGCAGCGTTCGCGTCGTGATACTCATGGTTTATTCCCCGCAGTGGCCCTTCGGGCAGCGGACCATCCGCCCCCCCGTCGGGAGCGAAAATATGACGCCCTACCGGCCCACAGGCTCCTGCTCCATCAAAAGAGCAGCCTTTTGACCTGTTACCGGTCGGATCAGCCGATATAGTCCCTACCAATGGACCCCCGATAGGACACCCCGGATGGCCCGGGCCCGCGTCGATCCGGACCTTCCAGGTGTTGCTGAGGAACCCCGATGGCCAAGTTCCGCATTCTGAGCCTGGATGGCGGCGGCGTGCGCGGGGCCTTTTCGGTGGCCGTGCTGGCCCAGCTCGAGCAGGCGTTGGGCAAGCCCATCGCCGACCACTTCGACCTCATCGCCGGCACCTCGACCGGGGCCATCATCGGGGTAGCCCTGGCCCTGGGCGCCCCGGCCCGCCGCATCCGCGAGTTCTATGAGAAGGAGGGGCCCGAGATTTTCCCCACCAGCCTCTGGCGCCAGCGGGTGGGGGCCAGCCTGCGTCACCTGGTGCGGCCCAAGCATCGGCCGCAGCGTCTCCAGGCGGCCTTGCAGGCTATCCTGGGGGACAAGGTTCTCGACGACGCCCGAACCCGTCTGGTGATCCCGGCCTATGACCCCGTGGCCGGCGATATCCGCGTCTTCAAGACCAGCCACGATCCGGCCGTACGCCACCCCGAAAAACTCCCG
>JAJXSS010000368.1 GCA_021784455.1 Planctomycetota bacterium | reverse complement strand
CGAGGCGGTGATGGCTTTGGAAACTCTGGACCAGAGCAATCTCTGGTCCGGCTACTGGAAACTGGCCCTGGCTACCCCCAATTGACCCTGCCCGGAAATCTTGTCACGCCCGGCGAGGCCGGCATCTCAGGAAATGTCTTCGACGCGTATCGGGTTCTGGGGGCGGGGATTGTCCAGGCCGTGCCGGCAGTAGACCGGCCCCCCCTGTCGGAAACGCTGGGCCGAAGGCAGGTCCTGCCAGGGGACCGGCTGGCGCGAGGGATGGAAGCAGTGGTACACAATGGCCTGGCGGACGCAGATGACCGGTCGGGCCCCTGCCCGGTTGGCCCGTCGGCAAAACTCATCATCATCCACCGCGAACCCTTCGTACTCCTCATCATAGCCGTTGATGCGCCGGCACAGTTCCAGGCGGTAGCCGTGGTTGAACCCCACCAGCTTGGGCTTGTGCAGTTTGGTCAAATGCAGATGGCGCAGGATCAGATGGAAGTAGGCCTTGCGCGCGTGAAGCTGCAAGAGACGCTGCTGTTTCGTGCTGATCGCCGCCGGCGGGCGACCGGCCCGCACGGCCGCCTCGTCGAAGACCTCGGTCTGGGCGTCCGTCATGCCGATGCGATGGCCCAGGTAAAGATCGCCCTTGCGAGCCCGGGCGGCGTACTGGGCGATGAAATCCGGCGCCGGACAGCAGTCACCCTGGGTGACCACGATCTGGGCTTCGTCCGGGGCGCCGCGCTCCAGCAGCAAACGCACGGCATTGTTGGCCACCTGGCTCAGCCGGCATAACCCGTGGTGGGCCCGGTAAACCAGGGTCAGGGGCAAGCCGAATTCCCGGCTGCAGGCGGCCGCCCGCTGGCGTACGGCGGGGTCGTCGGTATCGCAGGTGACGATCACCGAATCCGGTCGTCGCGTCTGACACGCCACGCCCAGCAGGCAGCGGCGCAAGTGGGGGGTGGTGTAGGTGCAGATCACCAGATGAACAGGATGTCCGGCCGCCCTGAGTGCACGTGCTGATAGGCCCATCCGATCTGCTCTCCGATGCCTTCCGATGTGACCGTCCGGCGCCGCCATTCTAGGCCAGGGGCGCTACCAGAGCCGGGTTCAGGCCCTGAGCCCCCACCCGGAGGATGCCGATGCCCAGCCGGCGGCCCCGCTCATCCGCGTGGACGAATTCCGTGCAGTCCAGGTGCGGCCTGAGCTGCTGCCACAGCCGGCTGACCTGGATACGGGTGTCGCCCGGGTTGGGCAGGATGTCGTGAAACCCGATGAGGCCCCCCGGCCGGACCAGCGGAGCATATTGCAGAAAGTCGGCCCGGGCGCCTTCGTAGGTATGGTCGGCATCGATGAACAGGAAATCCACCGCGGCGGAGCCGAACAGGCGTTGGACCGTCTGGCAGGTCTGCGGGGCGTGGGAATCCCCGCGCACCAGGTGCAGGGTCTGCCCCGGGCGGGCGAAGCGCCGGTAGAAGGGGCTGCGGCAGGCGGGGTATCCTCCGCCGAAGGCCCCCCCGGGCAGGTCCACACTGACCAGCGTAGCATCGTCGGCGGCCGCCTGGGCCCACAGGTAGAGGGTGCCACCGGTGGCGGTGCCGATTTCCAGGATGCGCCGGGGCCGCAGGTCGGCGACGACGGTGAAAAGGCTCACGACCTCGGCCGGGGTCTGAATGGGCCGGATGTAGCGAAAGTGCCCTTTACCCTTGAACAGGTAGGGGATGGCCCAGCGCAGGCGGGGGTCGGGGAGCTGACGCTCCATACGCTGGAGCGTGCGGATGGCGCGGGGACGGTCCAGGAATACCCAGGCATTGCGCCACCAGCGAGTCAGCATGGGCGCGATTGTCCGGGATTTCCACCGCCAGGGCAACTGCGCCGTCCGGAGGCCCCGGGCCAGCCTCCGCCCGCTTCGGAGACAGGCCTCCCGCCCGCCGCGCTTTCAGGCATTCAGCCCACCGTTACGCCCGGCAGCATGCTGCCGTGGTGCAAAAGGTTCAGGTGCATCTCAAAGCACTTGGACAAATCGTGGCGGATGTGGCCCATGGGCGCGTTTTCAATGTACTGGTGCAGGTAGTCGCGGTAGGCCGGATGGGCACACTGATCGATGATGCGCTGGGCCCGTTCCATGGGCCCTAAGCCGCGCAGGTCGGCCAGGCCTTGCTCGGTCACCAGCACCTGCACGGAATGCTCGTTGTGGTCCACGTGGGTGACCATGGGCACCACGGCCGAGATCTTGCCGCGCTTGGCGATGGAGGGGGCCACCAGGATGGAAAGATAGCCGTTGCGCACAAAGTCGCCCGAGCCGCCCACCCCGTTCATGATCTGCGTGCCCGTGACGTGGGTGGAGTTGGCGCAGCCGTAGATGTCCATCTCCAGCACCGTGTTGATGGCAATCACGCCCAGGCGGCGCACCACCCCCGGATTGTTGGACAGTTCCTGGGGGCGAAGCACGATGCGCGGGGCGAAGAAATCCATGTCCGCATACAGGCGCTGGATCTGTTCCTCGGACAGCGTCAGGCTCGTGGTGGAGGCCCCCACCAGGCGGCCCTGAACCATCAGGTCCAGCAGGGCATCCTGGAAGACTTCGGAATACATCATGAAGGGCGGCACATCCGGGCTCTGCCCCAGCCCGGCCATGACGGCGTTGGCCACGTTGCCCACGCCCGACTGCAGGGGCAGGAATTCCGCAGGAATGCGGCCCAAACGCATCTCGTCCACCAGGAAGCGCACCACGTGGCCGGCAATCTTCTGGCTGAACTCATCGGGCGCGTCGAAACCGGCCACGTTGTCGGGCTGGTCGGTTTCGATGATGCCGACGATCTTGGCCGGGTCTACGATGGCAAAGGGGGTGCCGATCTTGCTCAAGGGATGGTGAATGCCGATGGGGCTGCGGTGCGGGGGTTTGGGCAGCACGGCGATGTCGTGCATCTCGCTGAGCCGGATGGAGTGGTGCCGGTTGATCTCGATGAACACCTTTTCGGCGTGCCGCAGGTAGCTGGGCGCCGCCCCGACGCTGGTGGACAGATACACCCGCCCATCGCAGGTCACATCCACGGCTTCGACCACGGCGAAATCGATCTTGCCGAAAAAGCCGAATTCGACCATCTGCGGCACGTGCGACAGATGCATGTCCACAAACTTGGCAGTCTGGGTGTTGATCTTCTGACGCAGGGTCTTGGACGACTGGTAGGGAGCCCGCCAGGCGATGGCGTCGGCCTGAGCCAGAGCCTCATCGAAGTCCGGGCCGGTGGACGCGCCAGTCAGGACGCGAATCTGGAAGGGCTCGCCCCTGGCGTGCAGATCGCGGGCTTTGCGGGCCAGGGCGTGGGGCACGGCCTTGGCCGCCCCCGCGGGGGTGAAACCGGAAAAGCCGATGGTCGAACCGTGGGGAATCAGGGCCGCGGCTTCGTCGGCTAACAGGCGGGGAAAACCGTCGTGTCTACTCATACTGATGATCTCCGGGACCGCCGGGCCACCCCGGGGTCGCGGGAAGGCTTTTTTTGCGGGATGAAAGCTTCATCTTAGGATATTTTAGACCGATTTTCATCTTCCCAGCCCTGCGTTCGCGGGGGGCGGTTCCTTCTCCTCGACCGGCTAGCGCCGGACGACGAGGGACTCGAATTGTTCCCGTCGAGCGGCAAAGGGGGCCGGGTCCTTCGGCCGCACCGTCAGCGGGTCGAAGGAGGCCCGCACGATGGCCCGCAGGTGGTCCAGGTTGCGTACCGCCCGGGCTCCGATCGCCTGGGTCAGGGCGTTGCCAATGGCCGTGGCCTCGAAGGGACCCACGATTACCGTGCGGTCCAGGGCATCGGCCGTCATCTGGTTGAGCAGGGCGTTTTTGCCGCCGCCGCCCACGATATGCAGCACTTCGATGGGATGGCCCAGCAGCTTTTCCAGGTTGTCCACCGTGCGGCGATAGGCCAGGGCCAGGCTGTCCAGGCAGCAGCGGACGAACTGGCCGGGCGTCTGCGGTACCGGCTGGCCCGTGTGGCGGGCGAAATCGGCGATCCGCGCGCACATGCCACCCGGGGCCATGAAATCCTGGCGATCCGGGTCAATCAGGGTGCGGAACGGCTCGCTCTTTCCCGCCATTTCCATCAGGGTGGGGTAGTCCAGCTCCTTTCCCTGACGGGCGAAATCGCGGCGCGTCTCCTGCACCAGCCACAGACCCATGATGTTTTTGAGGAAGCGAATCTTGCCCTCCACCCCGCGTTCGTTGGTAAAACCGGCCCGCCGGGCGGCCTCGGTCACGATGGGGGCATCCAGTTCCGCCCCCATCAGGGACCAGGTGCCCGAGGAGATGTAGGCCCAGCGCCCCCCGGCCCGTACCTCGGGCTGCACCGGTACGGCCGCCACGGCGCTGGCCGTGTCGTGGCCGCCCGGAGCGATCACCTCGAGCCTCTGGAGGCCGGCCTCGGCCGCCAGTTCCTGGCGCAGCCGGCCGATCCGGGTGCCGGCCGGGACGATCCGGCCGAACATCCGGGTTGGTACGCCCAGGGCCTTGATCAAGCCCGTCGCCCATTTCCCGGAGAAGGGGTCCACGAGCTGCGCCGTGGAGGCGATGGTGGCTTCGTTGACGGCTTTGCCCGAGAAGAAATAGTGCAGCAGATCCGGAGTAAACAGGATGTGCTCGGCCAGCTTGAGTGGCCCGGGCTCGGTGGCCCGCTGGGCGGCCAGTTGGTAGATCGTGTTGAACGACATGAACTGGATGCCGGTGGCCCCATAGATGCGTTTGTCCCCCAGTTTTCGGCGCGTGGCCTTCATGGCCGGCACGTTGCGGGAGAT
>JAJXSS010000367.1 GCA_021784455.1 Planctomycetota bacterium | reverse complement strand
CTAACATCCTGCCCCGCCACATCCTCAAGCAGCGTCTGTGGAAGGCCAAGCAGCCCTGGTTCGCCGCCGCCGCCGCCGCCCTGGCCATCGCCGCCGGGGCTTCCTATTTCCGCTACAACATCGAGGCCCAGACCTTCCACGCCGATGTGGCCAGCCACGAGGCCGAGGTGGACCGTTTGCTGGCCAAGGCCAACACCAACGTCCAGGCCTGGCGCAGCCTGGAAAACACCAAAGACCCCCGCCCCCGCATCGAAAACCTGCGCCGCGTGCTGGACTACCGCGGCCTGTGGCCCCGTATCACCGCCGACATCATGGCCGCCGCCGCCGCCGCCGATGCCAATCCCGTCCTGGATTCGGCCGAGTACGCCCGCATCGCCAAGATCCCCCGCCGGGATCGCCATAAACTCTACATCGAATCCGTGGATGTAAGCTACGGCCCGGCCGCCGCCGCCGGTTCGGCGGCCGCCGCCGCGGCATCGCCTTCCGCCGCCATGCAGCCAGGCGTGGGCCAGCCCTGGCAGCCCGGAGCCCCGCCGCCACCCTACTTCGCGGGTCCCCAGGCCGCCCCCGGCGCCCAGGCCGCTCTCCCCGCCGATGCCTCGACCCCCGGCGTCTTCACCATCACGGTCAAGGGCTACACCCCCTATAACGAGGGCCCCGGCCAGAACGGCCCGACCCTGGGCGATGTGTTTGTCAACTGGCTCAAGGCTCACGCGGACCGCCCCGACCGTCCCTATACCTACTTGGTGGCGTCCAACCAGGTGATCACCACGTTCCGACCCCGCGGCGCCACCGGGGGGACCTCCACCGGAGCGCCCGGGGGAACGCCCGGGGGCTTTGGCGTCCCCCGCCCGGAAGAACATTTCGGCTTTGGCGTCGCCCCGCCCGGCATGCGCGAACCTTCCGCCGGCGGCGGTAACGTTAATATCGACGTCAAGTCGCTCCTGCCCCCGCCGCCGGCGACCGTCGAGCCGTCCCCCGATGACTGGGTCTTTACGATCAGTTGGAGCGTCGCCGTGCGTTCCCCCGACGCGTCCCGCCAGGGCCAGGCCGCCCTGCCGGGCGCTCCGGGCCCGGCCCAGCCCCCCACGGCGCCGGCCCCCGTACCCACCCAGACCGCCCCGGGTACGGGACCAGCGGCTCTTAAACCCGATTCTTCGAACCCGCGGCCGCACACGCTGGCCCAGGCCATGGAGGTGGTGCGATGACTAAGCTTATTGCCTGGGCCAAGGCCAACCCCATCATCGTGGTCTCCGTGCTTGTCGCCCTGATCTCCCTGGCCGTCTGCGGCTATACCTGGTACGCCGGGCGTCAGCTTTCGGCCGACATCGCCGACCGCGCCGCCAGAATCTCCGATATCCGCCGCCTGCTGAGCGTGCCCGTGCACGTCCCGCCCCCCAACCCCGACGACCCGCCCCGCAGCGTCAACATCTGCATCAACGAGGCCGCCGTCCAGCGCCTGCGCAACACCTATGCCAAGATGAACGAGGAACTCACGCAGATCACCCAGTTGATGGTGCAGCGCAACGAACGCGGCAAAACGATCATGCAGCCGGGGCTGTTCCCCAACGTGCCTCAGGGCGCCACCCGCACCAATATCAAGTACACCTATCGCGCGCAGCTCCAGGCCCTCATGGGCCGCGCCCCGGCCGACCAGCCGTCGCTGGGCCTGGATGCCGGCCTCCCGCCCAGCACGGAAACCTTGACCCGGATCCTCGAAAGCCGCCGCCGGGAAATGACCCGCGGGACCACGGCCAACGTGATTGACCAGACCAGCATCGTCCGGACCCTGCGCGAATCCCTGATCGCGGAACTGACCTCCCGGGCCAAGGCCCTGCACATCTACGGCCAGACGTCCCTGGATGCCCCCGACTTCCCCCTGGATGTCGGGGCCTGGAGCGATCCCCAGCGCGGCCAGCCCGCCACCCCCCAGGAAATCTGGAGTGGCCAAATGTCCCTCTGGATTCAGCAGGACCTCGTTGATGCCATCGCCCGCACCAACCACGTGGATGACCCCGACGCCAACATCTTCACCGTGCCCGTCAAGCGGCTCTTGCGCATTTGGATCGTGCCCGGCTATGTCGGGATCAACGGGCAAAGCGGCCTGACCGTCTCACCCCCCGGCATGAAGTCGTCGGGTGGTTCCAGCCCCGGCTACGCCGCCCCCGAACCCGCCCCCACGGCGCCACCCTCCGGCGGCGCCCCGGCCGCCTCCTTCACCACCCTGTCCTCCGCTTCCAGCGCCCTGGGGCCCAAGGGTGAAGTCGTCTCCGATTTCCAGTTCTCACCCACCGGCCGCGTCTCCAACGCCCTCTACGATGTCAAGCACGTGTGGGTCTCGGCCGTGGTCGATGTGCGGCAGTTGCCCGCCTTCTTCGACAATCTGTCCCGCGTCAACTTCATGACCGTCCTGCTCCTGCAGATGCACCCCGTCGATGAATACGATGCCCTGCAGCAGGGCTTCATCTACGGCACCAGCGACGAAGTGCAGGTGGACATGCTGATTGAAACCATCTGGTTCCGGCAGTGGACGGCCCCGCTCATGCCTCCCGAGGTCCGTACCGTTCTGGGGATCGCCCCCGCCACGCCGCCCCCCGGCACCAGCGCGGGTCCGGTTCAATAATGGCCGCCTCTCCGGCCCCTGCCCTTTGGCGCCGACTCGGAGTTTGTCACTTATGAATATCAAGGATCTGGGATTTTTCGAGAAAAACATCGAGAAGATCGTCATCGGCGTGGCCGGTGTCTTCTTTGTGGCGATCATCTGGTTCTTCGTCATTGGCTCGCCCTATCGCGCCGACATCCAGGGCACCTCCATGGGGCCTAACCAGGTCGAAACCGATGTGATGAACAACGCCCGTCGCCTGGCCGCCGGAATCAGTTCCACCCAGGTGCCTCCGGCCATCGAACCCATGCCGGTGCCGGCCTACGTCCAGAGCGTCCAAGCCCGCCTTCAGCAGCCTGTCTCCCCCATCGGCCAGTACAAGGTCACCCTGGGCCGGCCGGGCCTGGATCAGTCCATCTTCGGCGGCGGGCATGAGGAAGAGGTCGTCTATAAAATCCCCACGCCCCCGGCCCCCGAGAAACTCGTGGCCCGGGCCGATTTCGCCGTGCTCCGGAACCTGCCGCCCCGCGAACTGGTCCGCTGGACCCGTCTGATCGGCCATCAGGTGCCCCGCGATTTCCGCTATGTCAGCGTGGGCGCCAACTTCGACATGGCCGCCTGGCAGCACCGGTTGCGCCTGTCCAACCTGCCCGATACCTGGTGGCGCAATGTTCTGCTGGTCACCGAGGTGGTTCTGGAACGTCAGGAACTCGATCCCGCCACGGACACCTGGGGGGAGGCGCAGCGGGTTCCCTTCCTGCCCACCCAGCCGCACTTCAACCGTGTGCCGCTCACTCACCGCGGAGCCAATGCGGCCGAGATGGCCGCCATCATCCGCCGCCTGGAGTTCTCCATCACCCACCCCGCCTTCGCGCCCATCACCGATGATCGCCTCTGGCTGCCCCCCGATATGCCGACGGAGAAGCTCACCCTCCAACAACGCCGCCAACTGGGCCTGATCGAAATCCAGATCCTCCGGAAAGAGCGCCAAGCCGCAGGGGGCAGCGCCTTCGGGCCGGAGGAGGAAAACATGGAGAATCCCGAGGAAGTTCCGGCCCCCGCGCCCGGGCCCGACAACGAACCGGGGATGCCTGCGGCGCCCTGGGGAACGGCTGGCGAAACCCCTGGGGCCCCCACGCCGGGCCCCGCGGGAGACTTGGCTGCCCTCCTGATCCAGCGCGATGCCATCCTCTCCGGACAGATGCTCACCTCGGCCACGCCCACCCCGGGCGCCGCTTTGCCGGGCCCCGGTATCCCGCCCACTCCCGTTCCCACGCCCTCGGCCTCACCCGCGCCGGCCGCCCCCCTTGACCTGGGCCCGAACATCATCGTCCACGACCTCACCGTCCGCCCTGGCCACACCTACCGCTATCGCCTCAGCATCGGCCTGTTCAACCCCCTCTTCCAACGCAAGAGCGAGCTGGCCCCGGCTCAAAAGGCCAGGAGCGAGGAACTCGCGATCCTCTCCCCGGTCAGTGCCTGGAGTCAGCCCGTCGCCGTCCTGCCCGATCGTCTTTTCTTCCTGACCAGCGCCAACGCCAGTCTGGGCACCACCCGCTGGGAGATCTTCCACATCCTCCAGGGACGCTGGGTCTCCCACGTGTTCAGCGCCCGTCCCGGCGACCTGATTGGCGGGCGCGTCCCCGTCACCGTGGATAACACGGCCTACGATGTCAACCTGCAGGTGCAGGCGGCCCTGGTCGACATCGTCACCACCACCACACGCATGGGTTCCACGGGCAGCGCCCTGGCCATGCGTCTGGAGGACGGCTCGATCTTCGAACGCAATCCCTCCACCGACACCGACTCCCCGCTCTACCGCCACTTGCGCCAGGAGATCAACGAACGCGCCGCCGCCGCCGCCGCCGCCGCGCTGCCGGCCGGTACGCCTGCCCCTTCCCCGACGCCCCGGCCCAACCCGCGCGTGCCTTCAGGTTACCCCCGCCCGGGAACCTATCCTCCTAATTTGCCGCCCAATCTGCCCCCCAACCTGCCGCCTGGCTACCCCGAGCCACCCGACCCTGGGCGAAACGTCCCCCCGCGCCGCTGAACGCGCTGCCGGTTGCCTCACGAACCCCGGCGACCGCAGACCCTGGGCCCGAGCCTTCACTCCGCTACCCCCCGCGCACGCAATACAGCGCCGCGGCGCACCACCCGTTGCCGATCCGGTCCGTCAGGGCAA
>JAJXSS010000366.1 GCA_021784455.1 Planctomycetota bacterium | reverse complement strand
TCGGCGCTGAAGATCTGCCCGTCCATCAGGGCCCCGCGGAACTTCAGCACCTCCATCTCCTTGGCCATTTCCACCAGGGTGCGGGCGATGGTCACCACGCTGTCGCCGCCGTAGGCCACCCCCACCGCGCCGGTCAGCAGTTCCGAAACTTTTTCCAGTTTCGTCCCCTTCAAGGCCTGCTTGGCCAGGTTGTTCTTCACCACCGTCACGCGCACGTTCTTCTGGGCCAGCGTGCCGCGGAGCTGGTTGGCCTGGTTGCTCTTGATGCTCTTGATCTCGATCAGCACGGCCCCATCCAGGCCGCCGAATCGCTTCTTGTACGCTTCCACCGTCAGGTTCTTAATCGGCTTGCTCATAACTCATCCTCTTTCCCAGCGCTGAAGAAAATGGCACCACCAAGAATACCAGGGACATTAAGCTCTGATCGGAGGCGCCCTCATCTGCTTTTCCGGCCTGGGTGCTCCTGGCGCTTGTAGTGGCTCAATGCCTTCTCTTCATCGTGCCTTCATGTCTTCGTGGTTCAATCCTCTTGTCGCAACCTAGATCTGCACCAGCACCCCCGGCGTCATCGAGCCGGCGAGGGAGATCTTCTTGACGTACTGGCCCTTCACGGCCGACGGCTTCATCCGCACGATGGTGTCGATGAAGGCCTGGATATTCTGCTCCAGCTTATCCGCCGGGAAACTCAGCTTGCCCACCACGCAGTGCACGTTGCCGCCCGCATCGTTACGGAACTCCACCTTGCCCGCGGAGAACTCCGTCACCGCCTGGGTCACGTTGGGCGTCACCGTCCCGTTTTTGGGCGTGGGCATCAGGCCCTTGGGCCCCAGCACCTTGCCCAGCCGGCTGACCACCCGCATCATGTCCGGGCTGGCAATGGCCACGTCGAAGTCCATCCAGCCTTCTTCGATCTTCTTGACCAGTTCCTCGCCGCCGGCTTCCACCGCCCCGGCCGCCCGGGCCTGCTTGGCCACATCTTCCTTGGCGAAGGCGATCACGCGCTTGGACTTGCCGATCCCATGGGGCAGGGACACGGCCGAACGCAGGTTCTGGTCCGCCTGCTTGGGATCGATGCCCAGGTGAATGGCAATATTCACCGCCTGGTCAAACTTGGCCGGCTTGAACTTCTTGATCTGGGCCACCGCATCCTTCAAAGGCAGAATCCTGGTCCGGTCCCAGCCTTCGCAGTCGGCGCGGTAGCGTTTACCGTGAACAACCTTGCGGCCCATATGGCCTTCCTTTCGATCGCCGGACATGCCAGACGTCCGGCCGGTCTCCCACGATTGACGGCTCGTAGTCAGCCGACGAGAATTCTCATTTTTCGATTTTCAATTTTCGATTTTGTCTGCGGCCCGCGGCCAGCCCGCGTGACCCGTCAATCGAAAATCGAAAACCCGAAATCGGAATTCCCCTACATTCCTTCCACCGTCACGCCCATTGAGCGGGCTGTGCCGGCCAGGCTGCGGGCCAGCGCTTCCACGCTGTGCCCCGTCATTTCCTTGCCCTTTTCCTTGGCAATGGCCTCGATCTGGGCCCTGGTCAGCTTGCCCACCTTGTCCTTGTTGGGCACGCCCGAGCCCTTTTCGATCTTCGCCGCTTCCTTGATCAGCACCGAGGCAGGCGGCTGCTTGATCTCGAAGCTGAAGGTCCGGTCCTTGTACACCGTGACCACGCAGCCCACGATCTTGCCCTTTAGCGCCTTGGTCTTTTCGTTGAACTGGGTGATGAACTGCCCGGGGTTCACCCCGTTCTGGCCCAGCACCGGCCCGATCGGCGGCGCCGGCGTGGCGGCTCCGGCCGGAGCCATCAGTTTGAACGTGGAGGTAATCTCTTTTTTCGATTTAGCCATGGCAGTTCTCACTCAATCGCCTTCCGCCCGCGCAGCGGTCGACCCGCCGGGTCGGAAGGCGAGCCCGGCATTATAACGGCCGGCTTCCTGCAACGCCAACCCGGCATTTGACATCATCGGCACCCCCGTTAATCTTACGGGTCTGACCCTGCCCGGCTGGGTAGCTCAGTTGGTAGAGCGTGGCACTGAAAATGCCGAGGTCACCGGTTCGAGCCCGGTCCCAGCCATTGCCCCGGATTCCGCGAAAATGGCTTGTTCCGTGGGGTCTCCTCTCACATCGAGGACATCACGATGCCCACCCCGCAGGGTCCCTCTTAGCCTTAGCAAAGTCCCGCTTGGCGCGCCTGAGTGTTCCCGATTTCGCTCCCTCGGCATCCGGCTGAGTATCAGCGCGCTGGGCATCGGCGCCCATGAGGGCCAGGGGCTGCCTCTGATGCGCTGTATAATCGTCCCCATGGATCCCCTGATCATCTGGGCCATTGTGTGTCTGACGGCGGCCCTCATCCTGTTTGCGGTCGAGATGTTCATTCCCGCCGGGGGGACGGTGGGGTTTGCCGCGGCCCTGTGCCTCATCGCGGGCGTGGTGCTGCTGTTCCTGGTCAATCCCGTGGCGGGGCTGGTGGGCGCGATCGTGGTGTTGGCCTGTGTGCCCTTTGTCTTCGCACTGGTGGTGCGCATCTGGCCCGATACGCCTGTGGCCCGCTGGTTGACGTTGCGCACCTCGCTGAAGGCCCGTACCGGCCCGGGCGCAGGCGAAGATGATGAAAACCCCGGAACCGACGAGAGCGTGGAAGACCGCAAACTGATCGGCGTGGTGGGCAGCGCGGTAACCGACCTGCGCCCCGTGGGCGTCTGTCTGCTCGAAGGCCAGCGCCGCGAGTGCATGTCGGAAGGCGGCGTGGTCCGCGCCGGCCGGCCGGTCAAAGTGGTCGCGGTGGACGGGATGGAACTGAAAGTCCGGGAAGTGCTGGAGGGATAAAGGCACGGCACGCGGTTACGTGCCCTGCCGCGCCGTCCACGACTGAGGAGTTTGCCCGCCGGCCAAGTGAACTCGCGATGGCACGCCCTACGGCAGGACCGCTTTGGCCATGGCCTGGGTGCCTTCGCGCCCGGCCGCGTGGTGATCCTTGGCCTGCTGGAAGTACGCCCGGGCCTGTTGGGTGCCTGCCAGGTCAAGCTGCCGCCGCTGCGCAACATCCTGAACGATGCCCAGATCCTTGAGGACCAGATCCACCATGAATCCCGGCCGAAAGTCCCCGGCCAGAATCTTGGGCCCCAGGTTCGACAACTGCCACGAAGCCCCGGCTCCCCCGCCGACCACCTCGATCATCCGCTGCGGGTCCAATCCCAGCCCCCGAGCCAGGGCGATGGCCTCGCACACCCCCATCAGGTTGCACGCCACCGCCACCTGATTGCAGGCCTTGCAGGCCTGGCCCATGCCCACCGGGCCCACGTGGGTAATCGTTTTGCCCACGGCACGCAACATCGGCAGCAGCCGCGCAAAGGCATCCTCCGGCCCGCCCACCATAATGGCCAGAGTGCCTTGGCGGGCGCCCACATCGCCCCCGGAAACCGGGGCATCCAGCAGCGTAATTCCCCTTTCACCCAGCCGATGGGCAAATTCCTGGGTGGCCAAGGGATTAATGGTCGAATGATCCACGACGATCAAACCCGCCGCCGCCCCCGCCATGATCCCTTCCGGCCCGAACAGCACGGCCTCGACATCACGGGTATCGCTCACGTTCAGGCAGATGACATCCGGCCGGCAACGGGCCAGATCCGCCGGGGATGCAGCCACCCGCGCCCCCCGATCGGCCAAGGCATCCGCCTTGCCGGGCGAGCGGTTCCACACCGTGACGCCCAAGCCGGCCTTGAGGAGATTGGCGGCCATAGCCGAGCCCATGATGCCCAGACCGATGTAGCCGACGTCGTGGATGAGAGCAGATGCTTCAGGCATGAGTGCTGTCCTCGAATCTCCGGCTATGCCGGGCACAGACCGGCTATCTAATCAGTTCTGCATCGCCGCCCCCGGGGCGTGTCCCCCGCGGAAAGCGGGCCCGTTCCGCAGGGCTCATTCCAAAAACGGCTGGCGTTCGACACGGGCCCAGTGGACCACGCTGGCCGGGGTGGTCCCGGCAAGGGCCTGCATCAGCAGGTCGGCGGGGTCCTGGGGGTTGATCTCCACCGCGATCAATCGGGCCGGAGCCCCCGGAAGAAGCGAGGCCAGAGTGTGCTTCATCCCCAGCGCCTTCAGGCCGTTGACCGTGGCCATGCGCAGCAGGGTCAGCGGATCGGTCCGGTCACGCTGGTAGAGCCGCCGCATCTGCGGCAGGATGCCCAGCGGCTGGGGTTGCCCCGGGGGCTGGCACAAAATCGAATCGGTGCCCAGGCAGACGTTGACCCCGTGAGCCAGCAGTTCGCGATAGGGATGGCGGCCGCGGTCGGGGAACCCGAAATACTCGCTGGCCAGCGGGCAGTAGGCCACCGAGACGCGGCAGGCGGCCAGAGTCTGAATGTGCGCCTGGGCCAGATAATTGCAGTGTGCGACCAACCAATCACCGCGGCGCAACTCCGGCTCCAGCCACTCCACCGGATGCAGGCCCGTGGGCTTCATCACGGATTCATCCCATTTGCCTAAATCCGCCAACAGGCGGGCAAAAGGCCCGGCCGCATCGCGAACGAACTGCAGCTCGGCCGGCGACTCCGCCAGATGGGTGCACAGGCGGTAACCGCGGGCTTCAGCAAGCTGTCCGGCCGCGGCATACAGAGCGGCTCCCGCCGAATAAGGGGCATGAGGCTGCAGCCCCAGGGCACCCTCCTCCGCATGAAGCTTTTCCGCCCCCGGCAACTGCCCCAGGCGTCGAGCCAGTTCGATAAATCCGTCCACCTGCCTTCGGCCGACACCAAAGCACTCGACAAAGCTGACTCCCGGCAT
>JAJXSS010000365.1 GCA_021784455.1 Planctomycetota bacterium | reverse complement strand
CAGACGTTCCAGGGCAGCGTGTGGCTCTGGCCCGGGGCGGTGGTGGGGAAGCCGCCCATCTCAAATACGGCCACGAACTCGACGAACTCCGGCGGGGAAAAGCCATGCACATGCACCCCCGGGAATTCCTTTTTGATGCCGCGCAGCATCTCCTCGTAAAAGGTGATGGGCAGATCCGGGTGCATGCCCCCCTGCAGCAGAATCTGCGTGCCGCCGATGGTCACCAGTTCGCGGATCTTGGTGTGCAGTTCCCGGGTGCTCAGGGTGTACTGGCCTTCCTCGCCCGGATCGCGTTTAAAGGCGCAGAAGGTGCAGTGGGCCGAGCACACATTGGTGTAGTTGATGTTGCGGTCGATGACGTAGGTGCGGTGGGTCGGGCCGTGCAGGCGCTGGGCCACGGCCGATGACCACCGCCCCAGGTCGGTGAGATCGGCGTGGCGATAGAGGTCCAGGGCCTCTTGAGGCGTAAGACGGTGCCGGCCGGCGACGACGGCGTCCATGTCGATAGCGAGATCGGAGGTCGATGGCATAGCCGGTATTGTACGGTCAGCCCTCATCAGATTCGCGGAGCTTGGCCAGGACGGAGAAGTCTTCCAGGGTGGTGGTGTCGCCCTTGACCGAGCCGCTGGTGGCCAGCTCGCGCAGCAGGCGGCGCATGATCTTGCCCGAGCGTGTTTTGGGCAGGCTCTCCGTGAAGCGGATCTGTTCGGGGCGGGCGATGGCCCCGATCTCCTTGACCACGTGTTTGGCCAGTTCCTCCTTGAGGGCCTCGGAAGGCTGCTGGCCGGCCTTGAGCGTGACGAAGGCGGCGATGGCCGTGCCCTTGAGGTCGTGGGGAATACCCACCACCGCGGCCTCGGCCACCCGCGGATGCGAAACCAGCGCCGATTCGACTTCGGCGGTACCCAGGCGGTGCCCGGCCACGTTGATCACATCATCCACCCGGCCCATGACCCAGAAATTGCCGTTCGGGTCGCGGCGGGCCCCATCGCCGGTGAAGTAGCAGCCGGGAATCTGCGACCAGTAGGTCTGCACGAAGCGCTGGCGGTCGCCCACGATACCGCGGAGCATGCCGGGCCAGGGCTTGCGCATGACCAGGAAGCCCCCGGCATTGGGCGGCATTTCCTGGCCTTCCTTGGAGACGATGGCCGCATCGATGCCGAAAAACGGCCGGGTGCAGCTTCCGGGGCTGCAGGGCGTGGCCCCGGGAAGGGGGGTAATCATGTGTCCGCCCGTTTCCGTCTGCCACCAGGTGTCCACGATGGGGCAGTGATCCTTGCCGATGTGCTTGCGGTACCAGATCCAGGCTTCGGGGTTGATGGGCTCGCCCACGGTGCCCAGGATGCGCAGGCTGGAAAGGTCGTGCCGGGCCGGCCACTGGTCCCCCCAGCGCATGAAGGCGCGGATGGCGGTGGGGGCGGTGTAGAAGATCGTGACGCGGTGGCGCTGGATCATGTCCCAGAAGCGGTCCTGATCCGGGAAGTTGGGGGCTCCTTCGTAGAGCAGCGTCGGTACGCGGTTGGGCAGGACCCCGTAGATGACGTAGCTGTGGCCGGTGACCCAGCCGATGTCGGCGGTGCACCAGTGCAGATCCACCGGGCCCGTGGCCTGGCCGTTCTCGCCATAACCGTGCAGGTCGAAGACGTATTTGCTGGTCAGGTAGGTGTACACCATGTACCCGCCGGTGGTGTGCATGATGCCTTTGGGTTTGCCGGTGGATCCGGAGGTGTAGAGGATGAAGAGCAGGTCTTCGGAATCCATTTCCTCGCAGGGGCAGGTATCCCGGGCGGTGGCCATCAACTCGTGCCACCAGTGGTCCCGGCCGGACTTCATGGGGGTGTCCTGCCCGGTGCGCTGAAAGACCACGACGGTCCGGACCTTGTCGGTCAGATTCAGGGCCTCATCGACGGTGTGCTTGAGGGGCACGACTTTGCCGCGCCGCCAGCCGCCATCGGCCGTAACGATGATGCGCGAGCCGGCATCTTCCACGCGGTCGCGGATGGCACTGGCCGAAAAGCCGCCGAAGATGATCGAGTGCGGGGCCCCGATGCGGGCACAGGCCAGCATCGCGATCGCCAGCTCGGGCACCATGGGCATGTAGAGCGTGACCACATCGCCCTTTTTGACGCCCAGGGACTTGAGCACGTTGGCAAAACGGCAGGTCTCCCGGAGCAGGTCGCGGTAGGTCAGGCGCCGGATTTCGTAGCTCGCCCCCGGAGCAACGGGTTCGCCCTCCCAGATCAGGGCCGTCTGGTCGCCCAGGCCCGCCTGGACCTGGCGGTCCAGGCAGTTGTAGGAGAGGTTGGTCTTGCCGCCCACGAACCACTTGGCATCGGGCGCGTTCCACTCCAGCACCCGAGTCCATTTCTTGAACCAGTGCAGTTCTCCGGCCCGCTCGCCCCAGAAGCGTGCCGGATCTTCCAGGCTCAGGCGGTACAGCCGTTCGTATTCCGCCATCGACTTGATGTGGGCCCGGGCGGCCGCCTCCACTGGGGGGGCAAACTGCCGGTGTTCCTGAAGCAGCGAATCGACTCCTCCTGTTGCCTGACCTGTGGACGACATGCAGACCTCCGTCAATGTGGTTGAAGACCAGACCAGTCCAGTCCCGACATCCAAGGGAATTAATAGGTCACCTGAGCCAGCAAGCAAAACCGCCCCGCGACATTCGCCAAAGCGGGCGGGCCAGAAGATCGTCCGATAAGAGCCGGGATCCAGAGCGGCGCTTGATCCCGGGGGGTCTGAATATACGGGTTATACCACGGATAGCGGAAGAAGGGCCAGAATCGGACCGATGACTTTTCAGGAAATCCGACCCGGCCGGCAGGGCCTGTCCCCGCGGGGAGGGGCGCTGCGGCCGCTTGGGGTACGGCGGGAAAAGGGACAAGGTTGTCGAGACAATTGCGAAATCTGAGCCGCCTGGGTTGCGCTGGCCTCAAGATCCTGGGGCTGCGCCTGCTGCTGCGCCCCTTGGCACGCTGGCGGCCGCTGCCCGACCCGGTCCAAGGCTACAGCCTGGTTCTGGCCTGTCCGGCCGGAATGGTGGACCTTCTGGGGGCCAATCTGCTGGCGCTGGACCGGCAGGACCGTACCCATTTGGACCGGATCTGGATCGTTTTCGATCAACCGCTGAACCCGGAGTTGGCCCTGGCCCAGCAGCGGCTGCGCTCCCAGTATCCCGACCTGCCGCTGGAATTCCTGCACTTTGGCCCCTGGCAGGCCCGCGTGCTGGATGGCATCCGCTGGGGCTGGGCGTACGCCTGGCTGTCCTGGTGCCTGGGTCTGGCCGCCTGCCGGACGCGTTATCTGGTCATCCACGACCTGGATCTCTTAACCCTGGCCCCGGACTTTCTGGAAAAGCGTTACCAGGCGATCCGCGAGCGTGGGGTGCCATGGCTGGGCATGGACCGCTTCACCTTCAACGGGTTCACACCGGAGGACGGCCTGGTGCCCTCCAATGAGATGATCCTGGATGCCGCCTTGGTGCGCCGGCGTTTCGCCCCCATCGACCTGTTCAACAAGGTGACCTGGTGGCACGGCAGGTTCGTGCACTTCGACCTGACGCTGTATGCCCAGAGCCGAGCCGGCCCAAGCGCCCACCTGGGCTATCGGGTAATGGAGATGGTGCATCCCAACCAGATGATCTGCCAGTTCACGGCGCTGCTGCACCGGCCCAACTACCGCCCGCAACCGCGCACCTCGCTGCTGCTCTTGCCTTATTACTACCTGCTGGCGGGCAATCCCGCCCCGCTGCGCGAGGTGCAGCAGTCGCTGGGGGCGGCCTTGTCCTCGCGCCGCGCCAGCCTGCTGGGACACGAACTCGACCTCACCGGCCTGACGGCTCCCCACGTCCGCACCCTGGCGGAAATGGCCCGGCAGGTGGAGCTGGCCTTCTACGGCGGCGTCCGCCCCGAGGTCAGTGCCTACTTCCGTGCCTTGGAGGACTTCGCCGGCCCGGCCCGGATGCGTCTGGCCGCGTAGGACCCGTCCCATGATCATCTGCACCTACGAAGACCGGCCGCAGTACCTCACCGGCGTCAAGCTGCTGGTGCTCAGCCTGCGACGGCACTGCCCGGACCTGGTCGTAGAGGTCAGCCTGCCCCCCACCCTCCTGACCTCCGGCTTCGAGCGCTGGCTAAGCGCCCAGCCCAACGCCTGCCTGGCACCGCCGCCCGAACCCGAAGTCCGAGGCTGGGACGTCAAACCCCACATCTTGGCCCGGGCCCTGGCCGCAGGCCATACCCAGGCCCTGTGGATGGACGCGGACATCCTCGTGGCCCGTGATTTCCGGGCGCTCATGCACGCCGCCGGGCACAATGCCGTCGTGGTGACGCAGGAATCGGCGTGGGGTCCATGTCCCGGTGGCGTAGGCCGGACGCGCGCCTGGGGCATGGAAGTGGGGCGGGCCCTGCCGGTGACGGCCAATACCGCGGTCCTGGGTGTGGGCCGGGCCCATCAAGCTCTTCTGGAAGATTGGGCCCGCCTCCTGGCCCAGCCTCAGTACCGCGCCGCCCAGCCCCGCCCCTGGCGCGAGCGGCCGGTGCATCTTCTGAGTGACCAGGAGGTCCTGACCGCCCTTTTGGGCAGCACGACCTACGCCGATGTGCCGATCCACTGGCTGCATCGCGGCCGGGACATCGCCCACCTGGGCGGCGCCGCCGGATACACGGCCTGCGAGCGTCTGGGCAGTCTGTTTCGCAAACAAGGCGGGCCGGCTCTTCTGCACGCCCAGGGCCTCAAGCCCTGGCTGCCTGCGTCCTGGCACGAGCGTATTCACCTGCAACTGTCGCCCTATACCGCGGAAGCCCGATGCTATGCGGACG
>JAJXSS010000364.1 GCA_021784455.1 Planctomycetota bacterium | reverse complement strand
TGTCGAGCAATTCCTGAGTGACTTCGCCGGGGGCCTGGCCTTCCACGGCGAAGCGCACAAACGTTACGCGTCCTGAGTCAAATCCCATCGCTGGTGGTTCCGTCTTTCCGGTGGGGGGGGTGAAGGGCAGGAATTGTACCGGATGCCGCCCCCGGGCTGAAAAGCCGGGCGCTGAAAGGCGCGGCGCCACCGGTATGGCCGCCTATCTGCTACACTCTTTGGGTTTGGCGTGGCCGGGATCTTTCCCGAGCCCCGAACGAGGTTCCGGCCGCCGCCGACCCATGACCCGACAAGGTGCCCCATGAGCAAGACCAAGCGTTCCTCTGCACCCGCCCGGACGCGGCGCTCCGCCCGCGTGTCCCGGCCGGCACGCCCCGGCCGCCTGCCCCTCGCGTCGGGAAACTCGGCCGTCTGCGGCCTGCAATGGGGGGATGAGGGCAAGGGCCAGATCGTCGATCTGCTGACCGCCCACCATGATTACGTGGTGCGTTTCAACGGGGGCAACAACGCCGGTCACTCCGTCCAGATCGGGGAGGAACGCTTCGCCCTGCATCTGGTGCCTTCGGGCATCCTCTATCCGGACAAGATCTGCGTCATTGGCAACGGGGTGGTCGTCGATCCGCCGGGCATCCTGGAGGAGATCAAGGGCCTGAGTCAGCGCGGCGTCAAGGTGGGTTCCAATCTGCGCATCAGCGACCGGGCCCACGTGGTCTTGACGTACCATAAGGTGCAGGACAAGCTGATGGATGATGTGCTGGGCAAGGCCCGGGGTGATGAGACGCGCATCGGCACCACCGGCCGGGGCATCGGCCCGTGCTACGCCGACAAGGCCCTGCGCTCCACGGCCGTGCGCATGGGGGAACTGCTGGATGCCGACCGCCTGCGCCAGAAGCTTACCTATATCGTTGAGGTCAAGAACATCATGCTCCAGGGCATGGCCCGGCAGCTCGGGCGTGAGTACACCCCCTTCGATGCCGCGGCCCTGGCGGAAGAATTTGCGGGCTACGGCCGGCAACTGGCCCCTTACATCGGCGACACCACCGCCTTGCTGCACCAGGCCCTGGATGAGAAGCGGCGGCTCCTGTTCGAAGGCGCCAACGCCGCCCTCCTGGATGTGGATCACGGCACCTATCCCTTTGTGACTTCCAGTTGCTGCTCGGCCAGCGGGGCCTACAGCGGCGCTGCGGTTCCGGGGGGCAGCATCCGCAACGTGGTGGGCATCGTGAAGATGTACACCAGCCGGGTAGGCGGCGGGCCCATGCCTACCGAGATGTTTGATGCCACCGGCGAGCACATCCGCCAGGTGGGCAAGGAATTCGGTACCACCACCGGCCGGCCGCGGCGCTGCGGCTGGTTGGACCTGGTCGCTACGCGCTATACCGCCCGCCTCAGCGGCGCCACCGCCATCGCCAGCACGGGCCTGGCCGTGCTCACCGGGTTGCCGGTCCTCAAGGCTTGTGTCGGCTATCGTTATCAGGGGGCGACCCTGGAAAACTTCCCTGCCGACACCGAGGTGCTCAGCCGGCTCGAGCCC
Organism: Planctomycetota bacterium; assembly: GCA_021784455.1. GTDB lineage: Bacteria > Planctomycetota > Phycisphaerae > Phycisphaerales > Phycisphaeraceae > JAJXSS01. Next base: position 3,291 of record JAJXSS010000364.1, on the reverse strand, counting down.
GTGTACCGGGAGTTTCCCGGTTTCGACGAACCCATCAGTGACTGCCGGGCGTACAAACAACTGCCCGCGGCAGCGCGGCGTTTCATCGAGTTTGCGGAGGACTCCATCGGTGTGCCCATCCGCTTCGTGTGCGTCGGCCGGCGCCGCGACCAGATTCTGACCCGGTAGCTTCGACCCGGGCCGAACCCGGTTAGCCGCGTCGGGATGGGCCCAACGCGCCCCGCATACGCGGGCCTCCGGAGCGTTCGGGTAAGCCTCGATTCCACCAAATGTTCGGCCAGGGCCGAACTTACCCCAGACCCTACCTTGCCACAGATGCCCCTGACCCCCGAACAGTCTGCCGGCCAGACCGCCCAAGCGGCGGCGGCCCTCGAGGCCCTGGGCCTGCCCGCCCAGGCTCTGCCGCGGCACATCGCCATCATCATGGATGGCAACGGGCGCTGGGCCCGGCAGCAGGGCAAGCCGCGCACCTTTGGCCACGCCGCCGGGGCCCGGGCCGTGCGGGCCATCGTCACCGAGTGTGCGCGGCTGAAGATCGAGGTCCTGACCCTGTACAGCTTCTCCACGGAAAACTGGTCCCGGGCGCCCGAGGAGGTCAATTTCCTTATGGACCTCTACGTGGAATACCTCCAGGCCGAGCGGCAGACGATGATGGACAACAACGTCCGCTTTGCCCAGATCGGCCGGCGCCAGGGCCTGGCCCCGCGCCTGCTGGAGGAACTGGACCGCACCATCGACCTGACCCGGGGCAACACCGGCCTGAACCTGGTGCTGGCCATCAACTACGGCTCGCGGGCCGAGATCGTTGATGCCGTCCAGGCGCTGGCCCGCGAGGTGGCCCAGGGCCGGCTGAAGCCGCAGGAGATTGACGAGAAGGCCATCAGCAGCCACCTCTACACCGCGCCCTGGCCGGACCCGGACCTCTTGATCCGCACGGCCGGGGAACGCCGCGTCTCCAACTACCTCCTGTGGCAGATCAGTTACGCGGAGATCTACGTGAGCGAAGTCTGCTGGCCGGATTTCGATGTGACGCAGTTGCGCCGGGCCCTGCTGGATTACGCCCACCGCACCCGCAAATTCGGCACCGTCGTCGATCCGGCCCGTCCGCAGGGCCGATGATGGCAGGCCCGATTTCTCGGCCGCGAGTCCTGGTTCTCCAATTCTTCGCGGGTCTCTAACCCGCGGCCAACCATTTGGCACAGGCGTTGCCTTACCATCTTAAGAATCGCTGGGCTGCCCTTAAAACGGGCGGTTGCGATGCTGAAGCCCGTCCCCCATTCTCCCGTCCCAAAGCAGGCCGGGAGCCCTCGCCCGGGGGCAACCGTGGGGCTGCACGAGTGCCTCGTGTAGTGGCCGCCGATGCGGCTGTTGGCACGTATTCAGAGCTGTCACCCGACCAACAGGGAAGGAGTCTGGCTATGCGCTCGAATCGTACGATCGACCCGGATGTCGTTCTCTTGGCCCGTATCGCCCTGGCCATCACCGGGCTGACGCCGGCGTGGGTGGGGGGGCTGTACCTGATGCAGGCTCACGCGGTCGTGCTATACCTGATCTGGCCGGGAGTGCTGCTGGCGGCTCTGACCACCATCGGTGGAGCGGTGCTGCTGGCGATCGGCCGCATGATGCGGCGCAGCGTGCGGGCCGAGCGGCTCAAAGCCCGGCGTCGCGAGGCCGAGCGGCGCCCGGCGCTCCACGGCGGGCTGCCCCTGCCCGAGTAACGGCCGGGCCAGGGATCACGAGTCATCGAACCCAGGCCTCCTGTCCAGCGCGGGGCCGCGGGGGGGGCTTACGCAGCGCTGCTGCCAACGTCGATAAGATGGGCCTGGCCGGCCGGCTGCGTCTCGACGCGCTGGGCGACTTCCAGCCCCGCCTGCAGCAGGTGCTCTGTTTCCTCACGCGCCACCGCCTCGGGCGACCGCCACACGCCGCCGACGGCGGTGTTGATGTGCACGCTGTCCCCCTGGCCTCGGGCGGCCACGGCGATATGCGACCACACCGCCAGATCGATCATATGGCAGCGCAGCGTGTCCGCTTCCATGGCCGCCGCCAGCCAGCAGAACACACCGCCCCAGCGGCGGCAAAGAAGCGCATCGGCGCCGGCCACCCTCTGCAGGTGCTGGGCGGCTTCCCGGATGCTGTCATCGGCTTCCTCCACGTAACTGTGATCGTTGAGCCAGCGCAGGCGCCGCAGGATCATGTAAACCACACCCGCCGGCTGCCGTTCCAGGCGGCACTGGGCCAGGCGGTCCCGCCCGAGTTCCAGGAACGCGGGAAAGCGCAGGAGCCCGGTCAGTTCGTCCTGCGCCCGGGCCCGGTGGGCCTCCAGGTGCTCCCAGGCGTGGCGCAAGGCGGCACGCACGCAGGCCTGCAGGGTGGCCGCATGCAGGGGTTTTTCCAAAAGCAACACGGCCCCGAAATCCAGGGCGGCGGCCTGGGCCGGGCTCCCGTGAGCCACCAGGAAGATCACGGGGATATCCCGCGTCGTGGCGTTGTGCCACAGGGCCCGAAGCACCTGCAGGCCCATCGCTTTCCCCACATCCTCATCCACCAGCACGACCGACGGCCGCAATCGCTCGGCCAGACTCAGCCCCAGCTCCACCGTGGGGGCGTGCAGCGTGCGGCTGATGATGCCTTGGGTCATCCGGTCGATCTGCCGATGCGCGGCCGGGTTCTCGGTGATGAACAGCAGAACGTTGGTGCCCGCGAGATCGGCGGGCGTACAGCAGGATGGGTTCGCGTCAGCGGTCATTGATCCGGGACTCTCCTGGATAGGGTGTCACCACAACCAGATCCGCCGGCATCACCCCGGCGTCCCACTGCGCCGTCCGATTGCCGCAGGTCGAGGCCGCAGCCGCTTTGCCTGCCGCTTGGACTCCACCCGTGTGACAGCCCCGGATTTGGCCATCGGACGCTTCCTAAGTTGCGATATCGTCTACCTTATCGAGAGGTCTTTAGGTCCCGGATACACCTTGATGAATATTTCCTTAAGAAGCAGCATGGGTGCCAATGATTTAGCGAACCCGTTCAGGTAAATGGCTTAGATGCCCCGGCCGGTCCACCAGGCAAGTCCGGCCGCGCGTGGTATTGAGGCACGCTCCCCCTGATCTTTGCAGGATCCTCCACCGGTCACTCAACCCGCAATGGATGTCGGAAGGAGCCGGCGAATAGCATTGATCCCGGGAAACGGATCGGGCCCCCTTCGAGGGTGGTTGGCATGCTTTCGTGGGCCGTGCGCGGGGGCGGTCACCGGGTTTGCCCGGAAGCCGGTGGACTCTGGCGCCGCGCCGGGGC
>JAJXSS010000363.1 GCA_021784455.1 Planctomycetota bacterium | reverse complement strand
GAGTTCTGGGGGCGGATCAGTTCGCTGGCCCAGCAGGGGGTGACCGTCATGATCACCACCCACTTCATGGAAGAGGCCGAATACTGCGACCGGGCGCTCATTCTGGATGCCGGCCGGCTGCTGGCCCAGGGCACGCCCTCGGAAATTCGCGCCCATGCCCGCCCGGTGGGGGACCAACAGCCCAGCATGGAGGACGCCTTCATCCGCATCGTGGCTCAGGCCCGCCAGGAGGGGCCCGAGGATCGCCGCATGACCGGAGGGGCCGCATGACTCCGACGTTTCGCCCCCGGCACGATTCCTTCACCGCCACGATGCGGCGCCTTGGGGCGCTGATCCGTAAGGAAGGCCGCCAGGTGCTGCGCGATCCGAGTACCATCGCCATCGGCATCATCATGCCGGCCATGCTGGTGCTGCTGTTTGGTTACGGTCTTTCCCTGGACCTGCGCGATGTGCCCGTGGCGGTGGTGATGGAGGACTCTTCTGCGACCGCGCGCAGCCTGGCCGCCCGATTCCAATTATCCCCCTATTTCCACGCCCATCTGGCTTCTTCCATGCCCCTGGCCCGCCAATGGATGTTGCGCGGGGAGGTGGACGGCATCGTACGCATCCGCCCGGATTTCAGCCGCCAACTGGCCGCGGGCCCGGCGCCGGTCCAGGTGCTGGTCGACGGCGTCGATGCCAATACGGCCCGCATTGTGCAGATTTACGCCCAGGGCGCCGTGGCCCAGTGGGCCGCCATCCGGGCGGCCCAGGGTTATGCGGCCGGGGCCCCGGCAGTGAACTTGGAGAGCCGGATGTGGTTCAACGATGCCGGCGACAGCCACTACTTTCTGGTGCCGGGGCTGATCGTGCTGGTCATGACTCTGATCGGCGCCTTTCTAACCGCCTTGGTCGTGGCCCGGGAATGGGAACGCGGCACCTTCGAGGCCCTCTTCGCCACGCCCGTGCGCGCCGGGGAGATCCTTCTGAGCAAAACCATTCCTTATTTCGGGATGGGCCTGATCGGGCTGGGATTGTGCGTGCTCAGCGGCCGGTACCTGTTTCACGTGCCGCTGCGCGGCTCGGTCTGGATTCTGGTCCTCGTGTCCATGCTCTATCTGCTGGTCGCCCTGGGTATCGGCCTGGTAGTCTCCTCGGTGACCAAGAGCCAGTTTGTGGCCAGCCAGATTGCCCTATTGGCCACCTTCCTGCCGGCCATGATGCTGTCGGGCTTCGTCTATGACGTGCGCAGCATGCCAGCGGCGGTGCGCGCGGTAACATATCTTGTGCCCGCCCGCTACTACGTCACCCTGCTCCAGACTCTTTTCCTGGTGGGGGATGTCTGGAACGTGATCCTGCCCAATACCCTGGTGCTGGCCGCGATGGCTGCAGTCATGATGCTGCTGGCCCGCGTGGCCACGCGCAAGAAACTGGCTTAGCCAAATCGGATCAGGAGAATTGAACCCCCAAGAACACCAAGAAAACAGACTGAAGCAAGAGCATTGTCATCACCATCCTGGTGTCCTTGGTGGTTCAAGTTGTCTTGCTTAGTCTACTTTTGGGGTTTCCAAGATGCCCATGTTCTACACCGTCCTGCGCATTGTGGCCCTGATCCGCAAGGAACTGCTGGCGATCCTCAAGGACCCGCGAAGCCGCGTCAGCCTGTTCCTGCCCCCCGTCATCCAGTGCTTCCTGTTCGGCTATGCGGCCACCTATGACCTCAACCACGTTCCCTACGCCGTCCTGGATCAGGATCGCACCACGGCTTCGCGGGCGCTGCTGGCCCGGCTGGACGGCTCGGGCGTCTTCGAGCGGGTGGCCAACCTCAGCAGCCCGGCCGACATCCGCCGCAACATTGATGACCGCCGCGTGCTGCTGGTCGTGCAGATCGGGCAGGATTTTCAGCGGAACCTCGAGGCCGGGCAGCCGGCCACGGTCCAGGTCATTGCCGATGGCCGCAACTCCAATACGGCCGGCACCGCTCTGGGATATGTTCAGGCCGTGGCTCAGGCATTCGGCACTGCCTGGCAGAAGCAGTACGGTCAGACCGGTCCGCCCATCACCGTCACCCCGCGGGCCTGGTACAACCCCACGCTGGAGACCCGCTGGTTCATGATCCCCGCTCTGGTCGGCACCCTCTCCATGCTGCAGACGCTCCTGCTGACGGCCATGTCCGTCGCCCGCGAGCGCGAACAGGGCACCTTCGACCAGCTCTTGGTGACACCGTACCGCCCCAGCGACATCATGATCGGCAAGGCCGTGCCATCGGTCCTGGTGGGCATGGCCCAGGTCACCCTGATCCTGCTGGTGGCCCAGCTCTGGTTTCGCATTCCCTTTCAGGGGTCGTTCGTCACCCTATATGCCGGTCTGGCGGTGTTTCTGCTGGCGGCCATCGGGATTGGCCTGCTGGTTTCCTCCTTTGTTACCACCATGCAGCAGGCCATGCTGTTTTCCTTCGTGTTGCTGATGCCCTTCATCCTTCTTTCGGGGCTGGCCACTCCCATTCGGAACATGCCGCTGCCCCTGCAATACTGCACCCTGATCAACCCTCTGCGCTATGCCATCGACATCGCCCACCGCGTCTATCTGGAAGGGGCCACGTTCAGCCAGATCATGCCCGATCTGTGGCCTCTGGTCCTCATCGCCGCCGTCACGCTGCCCGCGGCCGCGTGGCTCTTCCGCCACCGCCTGGCGTAGGGGGGGTCAAGGAAGCAACTTGCCACTACCACCCGAAGTACGTTCGGCCACGCTGCAACGGATCGGTGGTACATCACTATGGCCGCGGGAATGTGAACTGATACACGCCCGACCCCACCTCACACTGCACGGTGCCGTCGTCGGTCTTGACGCTGCGAACGCCTTCCGCCTGTGCCAAAGACCTGCCCGTTTCACGCACCGCCTCGGTTGATCCGCAGGGCAGCGTCACGGTCGCCGTGGTATTGGCGGGGATGGTCACTTGGAGCGTCACCGTGTCGGACTCCACCGCCCAGTGGCTCACCAGTTGTCCGTAGCTGGTCTGCAGGCTCGCCTTAACCCAGGCAATGCGCTGGGCGGCCTGAGAATCCCGGGGCGGCAGATGCGGAGCGATGAGGCTGTGCAGATACCCCGGCTGGCTTTCGTCCACTTCGATTCCCGCCACGTGCTGGTACAGCCACTGGCCGATGGCCCCGTACGCATAGTGGTTGAATGAGTTCATGCCCGGGCTTTGAAAGCCGTTGTCGGGAGTCCAGCCGTCCCAGCGCTCCCAGATCGTGGTCGCCCCGTTCTTCACCGGGAACAGCCACGAGGGGTAATCTTCTGCCAGCAGCAGGCGAAACGCCACATCATCGCGCCCGGCCGCGCTGAGCACGAAGGTCAGGTCTTTCACCCCCAGGAAACCGGTGGACAGGTGTCCATTGCGATTGCGCCAGGTGTTGGTATAGCGACCATGTTCAACGTCGAATACCAGCCGGTCCGCCGCCGCTTTCCGTAGTTCCTGCGGCAAGAGATCGAACGCCAGGGCCAGCACATAGGCGGTCTGGGTATCACCCAGCACCCGGCCGGCCGGCGTCACGTACTTGGTCTGGAAGTCCTTCTTGAACCGCCTGGACAGCGCGGCAAAGTGGGTGCGGTCCCGCTTGCGTTCCAGAACACCGGCGATTCGGGACATCAGTTCCGCGCTGTGGGCGGCAAACGCCGTGGCAATCAGATCCACGGGCGTGTGGGCATCATGATGCAGCCAGTCGCCAAAGCAGTGGCGCTTATCCACATCCGCCGTGGGCAGCCAGTCCACGTACTTGGCCATCGCGTCGTAGTGCTGCTGCAGCACCCGTTTGTCGCCGTAACACAGATACATCGTCCACGGCACAATTACTCCGGCATCGGCCCAGCCCGGTCCGCCATCGCCCTGGCCCTTGGCCAGCACATCGGGCGCCACCATGGGATACATTCCCTGCGGGGCCTGAGCGTCATTCAGGTCCACCAGCCATTTGGCGAAAAAGCCGGCCACGTCAAAATTGAAGGCGGCGGTACGGCAGAACACCTGGGCGTCCCCCGTCCATCCCAGCCGTTCATCGCGCTGGGGGCAGTCTGTGGGCACATCGATGAAGTTGCCCTTCTGCCCCCAGATAATGTTGTGCTGAAGCTGGTTGATCAGGCCATCCGAGCACTCGAATGATCCCGTCGGCTCCATGGCCGAATGGACCACCACGCCTTCGATTTGGTCAGGAGTGGGGGCCCACCCCGCCAGAACCTGCCCATCAGGCCCCTGAGCGGCGACCTCCACGTACCGGAAGCCCTTGAATGTAAAGCGCGGCTCGAATACTTCCTGGGCTTCGCCTTTGGCCACGTAGGTGTCGGTGCATCGGGCCCGGCGCAGGTTGGCCGTGTAGAGCGTGCCGTCCGGGTTCAGCACTTCCGCGTGGCGAATGGTGAAGGTGCTGCCTGCGGCCGTCCCGGTCGGAATCTTAAGATGCACCCAGCCCACCATGTTTTGCCCCAGATCAAAGATGGGATCGCCGCCCGCGGGCTTCGTGCACGAGATGGGTGTCAGGCGCTCGATCCGGCGCACGCGTGGAGCCGGCGAGGCGTTGATGTCCAGGTTGGCATTCAAGTCTCCGCTGCTGGGGTTCATCCACCATTCGCCAGCGGCACCGCTGGGCCTTGCCTTCGGCGGCAGCTTGTCCAGCCCCGTCACGCAGGGGGTCCAGCCCGCCTCATCGGCCTGGGCTGTGTCCCAGCCCGGACGCTCCCGCCGGGCATCGTAAGTCTCGCCATCGTAGTGCTGGGCTTGAAGCAGGGGGCCGGCGGCCGCCTTGAAGCTGCCATCGCTGACCACGACCACGGAGGTGCCGTCGTCCAGTTCAACTTCCAGTTGCAGCAGGAGCGCCGGTGCCGTGCC
>JAJXSS010000362.1 GCA_021784455.1 Planctomycetota bacterium | reverse complement strand
GACACATTGTCCGTGGGCGATCCCCCACACCCCCGCTCGGCGATCGATCGGATCGATCACGTGCGCGGGCCCGCGAACGGGCGCGTAACAGCGACAATACGATCACAACCTTATCCAACGTATTACATATACACCAACGGAACACACCTTGCCGGCGCAAATCGTCCCCAGGCAAATTCACCGTTTGGGCAGTGTGTCCCAGCGCACGCATATCCTTTCGGGGATGTGCCTGCCACAAGGTTAGGCGGAACGATTAATGATCGCGATGGCGATGGACACTCTCAACCGGCCCCCAGCGCCCACATCACCTCATCCCAGTTTGAACTGCCGTAATCGGGGGGTACTGCCTATGGAGTATGCCATGATCCACAAGAGTCTTTGTGCGTCTGACATGGCCCGGTTGTTTGGAATCGGGCTCGTGGCATTCTGTGTTCTACCGCGGATGCTCTCTGATGGTTTCGCGCAGACCACGCCGGCCACTGCACCTTCGGCCGCCACGCAACCGAGTCCGCCAGAGGAACGCGTGTTGGATAAGAACCTCAGTGGACTCGATCGCGTGACCGCCATGCAGGAACTGCTGGCAGAACCACCCACGCGGCGCCACGCCGGTCTATGGATCTTGGTGAAATCAGATGATGAGGAGAATGGCCCATTGGCTGCCATCCAACTGATTAGGGAAAACGCCATGCAACCCGCGGCGCAGCTGCTCGCGGCCATGAAGCATTGGAAGCCCAACGCCCAGGGGTTTTTCCTGCAGAGGGCCCTTTACGACCGGCGGAGTGTCCGATCTAATGGGGTCGTGCTCAGCCTAGCGCGATGGTATCTCGGAGAGGGCGAGACCTGGTGGCTTGCTACGTCGCGCCGGGGAATCCTGCCGGTGGATTCCGCCGCCATGCTTCTGGCCCTGGCAGACAACCATATGGACAGGGCGCTGCTGCGAACCGTGGCTAGGGTGCGGTCAGGTTCGCCGAACTGCTGGATTGCCCTTGCCCAGGCGGGAGCCGTGGATGATGCCAGCGCGGCCGTGGCACGGAAGGTATACCTCGATCCCAAGGCCAACCTGCGAGATCGCATCGCTGCGGCCGTGGCAGCAGCCACCCAAGGCGACCCGGCGGCGGCGAATTTCGCCGTTGACCAGATTCACCTGCTGATCGAAAACTACGCGAACAAGGACGTGCTGCGTTGGACGCAGGAAGCATGGGCATCGGGTCGACCTGCGGATGCCCATGCCGTTGCCATATTCACGGAGAACGCCCCCGTGGTCTCCTGGTTGCGGTTCCTCAGCACGAAAGCGGCCCGGGATCTTGTTGCGTCGTCACTTGTGGTCAAGAACATGGTCATTCGCATGGCTGCGGGGATGGCAGCCGCCGAACGCTGGCCGGAACTGCTTTTGGACAAGCGCCCGGCCCCAATGATTAACGAGGAGTACCGCAACCTCCTGTGCCTGGTAGTGGATCGGCATCCGGAATTGCGGGCACAGGTCGAGGCCAATCTCTCACCGGGCGAATTGAAGGCTGGACTGCATCAGATTGAAACGGGGGGTCCCACGGCGGTAGTTGGCCCGCCCGGTGCTCTGTTGGTGCGTTATTGAGGATAGTGGAAGAAGAGAGGGCAAGAGCCGTTGATTCGGGCAGAAATGAAAGGTATCGGGGAAAGAAACGGCGTCAAAGGCCTTTGTTTAGGAACTGTCTCCGCCATCGTGTAGGGAGACGGCCAAGGGAAAGTGGAAACGTGGAACAATGACGACTCCGGCGGCACAAATTCGCTGGGCTTTGGTCGGGCTGCTCCTGTGCAGCGGCCTGTGCGTGTTCGCGCCTGCCGCCTCTGCCGCCGACGAATCCAACCAGCCCCTGGAAGACCGCCTCCAGAGCACCGACCCAGGGGTGTTCGCCGGGGCCATCCTGGAGATCAAGCGCGACCATGCCGCCGACATCGGGCGGGACGGGCGGGGGTGGCTGCGGATTCTGATGGACCGAGGCAAGTACACCGATGTGGAAGACCTGTGCCTCTTGTGCATCCTCCAGGAGCCGGCCAACGTGCCGCAGGTCGAATTCCTTCAGCAGGTCCGTGTCCGGGCCCTTCTCAAGGCCGGCAAGCCCAAGGAGGCCCTGGCCCAGGCCAAAGCTCTGTTCAATGTGTGTTCAATGAAGGGCACTGAACCGGCCCTGAAGTTGGTGACTGAGTGCCTGCGAGCCGCCTACCCCAACGACCCGGCCGTGATTGCCCGCTTCCGTCACGAGCAGATTGCTGGCTTGCACCCTCTCACCGCCCCGGCCCCGGAAGCTGTCGCTCTGGGCACGGGCGTCAAGAGCCAAATCCTGGCCGACATACCTATCAATCCCGCCCCTTATGAAAAGGCCATCGACGACGTGATCAGCAACGATGACCTGAGCCAGATGGGCAAGGCCAACCTGCTTCTCCTGTCCGGCCGGCCCGCCGCCGCCGCCGACATCTTCACCAAACTTCTCGAATCCACCGGCGAGTTGGATATCTACATTTGCCACGAAAGCCTCGCCCGGGCGATGCGTGCCCAAGACGGCACCGTCGGCCGCGCCAACGCCTACGTGATCCAGGTCTGCAAAAAACTCGATTAACACACCTCTCCCCGAATGAGGATCCTCGTCGGCATCACCTCTCACGGAGAGCAGCAATGCCAGGGGTTACGGGCAGAGGAAGCCCCGTCCCTACCCTCGAGTCATAACCAAAACCGTAACGCTTATAAACCCCCGTGCATTTCCCACTGTTCAGGAGCAAACCTGGAGGCGAGAAGATGCACGCAAGCAGAATTGATTCAACCGTTGTGCCGCAGGGCACATACCAGCCGTACCTCTACGCCTCAGGGCTCTTTCAGCGCTACGGAACCTTCCACCGCGGGCCGCCAACTGGGGCCTACTGGGCCACGAAGATTTCCAGCCAAGCCAGCGGGTCCCCCTTGAAGTCATCAATCTTCTGCGCCAGAACGGACAACACCCGGTCGGCGTGCCGGTCGCCTTCCCGGCTGATGGCCTCCACCAGCAGACGGGCTCGGCGGAAATCAAACTGGCCGCTGTCCCTGTCGTCTTTGTGCCGCTGGCACAAGCGCTCCAGTTCCTCCCAGCAGGCCTCGCCGGCCACCGGCAGCAGACGCAGTTTCTCCCGCACGACCTTGCGGCAGGCCCCATCCATCCCGCGGCATTGCATCAGCCGGGATTCGTGGGGGCCCAGCAGTCGGGCGTCGGCGTGGGACAGGATGGCGCCTATCCGGTCGCACGTGGCCTGCGTCAGGCGGCCTGGCCCGTCGAGCTGCTCAACCAGCCACTGCACCGTCTCCTGGGTCTGGGCAAGGTTCTGCACCCTCCAGACGCCGCGGAATGCCTCTTCCCAGCCGTGCCGGTCATCCAGGCCAGCAGAGTCCTGACTTTCCTCAACGCCCTGCGGCAGGACCGGAAGAAGGCGGACACAGAGGAGGTGAAGCGGGGAATCAGTGCCCAGACCTTCAACTTCTATCTACAGGCGGTCAAGCAGTTCTGCCGGTGGATGGTGAAGGACCGCCGGGCAACCGAATCTCCTGTGGAGCATCTTGGTGGCTTGAACGTCAAGGTGGACCGCCGGCATGACCGCAGGGCCCTGACCGTTGAAGAAATGCGCCGGTTGCTGGAGGTTGCCAGCAAGGGCGAGGAGCGTGGAGGACATGGCTGGCACATGACGGGGCCGCAGCGGGCCGCTCTCTACCGTCTGGCCATGGAAACGGGCCTTCGGTCAAGCGAACTAAGGAGCTTGACCAGGAGTTCGTTCGATCTCGATGCGGATCCGCCTATCGTCACGGTGGAGGCCGCCTACAGCAAGCACCGACGTCAAGATGCCCAGCCTCTGCGGGCCGAGACTGTTGAGGTCATGCGTCCGCTGTTGGCCAATCTCATGCCGGCCACCCGCGTATTCAGCATGCCCAGTAAGTGGAATGTTGTCCCCCAGATGCTTCGGCCAGACTTGGAGGCCGCGGGGATACGCTACGTGGATGATGCCGGGCGCTTTGCCGACTTTCATTCGCTGCGGCACTCCTTCATTTCGAACCTGGCCCACAGCGGCGTTCATCCGAAGGTCGCCCAAGCCCTGGCCCGGCACTCGACCATTACCCTGACGATGGACCGATATTCGCATACGCTCCACGAAGAGCATTCGGCTGCGCTCCAGAAGTTGCCGGATCTTTCGATTCCAGCAGGCAATGAGGAGGTCAAAAGGACCGGAACAGACGGCGAAATGGTGGCGGCAAACTCGGCGTCCCACTCGGCGTTTTTGGACGCTGGACAGTTCAAATCAGTGCAGCTTGGTGCAGTCACACCTGTGCGCAATGGGCGCGAGGCACAAATTGAAAAACCCCGTAATTCAAGGCATTTGCCGCAAATCACGGGGTTTCCAAGCGGTGGGGGTGGGATTCGAACCCACGGTGGACACGAGGCCCACTCCGGTTTTCAAGACCGGTGCAATAAACCGCTCTGCCACCCCACCGAGGGGCTATTCAGTTGTCGTCTCGGCCGCTGCTACTCCTGCAAAATCAAGGACTTCTAACATCCTCAGCCTGCCACAAGTCGGTTCGGGTTTGGCCAAGTTGCGGAAGATTATACCCCTTTCCGTACCCCTTTCGTTCCTGGGGGGTCGTTGCCGACCGTCATCGATGAGGGCCGCCATACCGGGCTGTCGCTCGCTGACTAAACCTGCCCGTGGTAAGGCAAGCTCTTCGAGGAGGCAGAGATGAGGCCACGAGGTCCCCTCAAATTCCAGCCTCCTCAGCAGAATCTGTGGGTGAGTTCCGGCTCGGGTAGCTCGCCAAGCTGGTGATATAAGGCCACTTCGATGGCCTGGAAGGTGCGGAAGCCAAACGCTTT
>JAJXSS010000361.1 GCA_021784455.1 Planctomycetota bacterium | reverse complement strand
GGAGACCCAGAGCAAGCTGAGCCTGCCCGTCAAACGCCGCAAGGCTGGCTGGGACGACGCCTACCTCCTTAAACTGCTGGCAGGGGGAATTTAGATGCGGTGGCCCTGCCTGCGCTGGCCGGTAAGCAACAGCGGTCTGGAACGTGAGGCGCGTGGGCGATCCGGCCAGATGGGCCGGTACTTACCGGTAGCCGGGGCCGTAAGGCCTCGGAAAGCGGACCTCTCGGCTATTTCTTCTTATTGTCTGAGGCCCCAAGGGCGGCACGTTGCGGAGTGGCATGGCGCAGCGTGCGTGGAATGGAGATGGCTTGAACGGAGCCTCGCCCTCCCCTTTCAGAGCCGGCGCGCGGGCACCGCAGGGATGCTGGCGACCCCATCAGCCACTCACCGCCGCACCGACCGCCGCCCCGGCCCGGCCAGAAGAGCGATACCCCCCAGCAGCAGCACGCTGAAAGTCGCCGGCTCGGGAATCATGACATTGTCCACCGACGGGTTGAGATCGAGGTACATCATCGCACTGCCCGACGAGGCATTACGGAAGTCGAGGTTGACGGCGTCAAAAGAAGGAATGGCCGACCCCGTGTCGCCCAATTGCCCCAGCAAGGCCGCCAGATCGGCCTGCGTCGACCCCGCGGGCAGCCAACCATATTGGATGAGGAACGCAAGGAAGGTGGGATCGTTTAGAAGGTCGGCGGTACTGGTCCCTCCGAAGGAGGCGGACAGATAGCCATTGGTCAGCATGTTCATCCCGAAAACCCCGGTAATGCCCGGAATGTCCAGGACGCCCACGGCCACATTGTCGTATACGAGATTCACACCCTCGGCGGTGGGCAAGGTCACATGGTCCAGCATCACCACCGGCATACTGGTAGTGCCGCCGACACCCCCCACATCCAGGTTGTCGATCACATCACCCCCTTGACTCACGCTATGGGTGTAGTCGATCCCCAGGGCGGCGGCGGTGGCTTGGGAGATGATGCTGGTCTGGGCGCCGGTGTCCAACAGCATCGGCCCCGACTGGTTGGCGCTTCCCCGGGTCAGGGTCACCGTATTGATCTCCGGCAACGGCGCATAGGTCGGTTTGGGATCTACGGACGCGTTCTGCGTGCCATAGTCGTAAGGCAGCATGGTCAGAGGCACGCTGTAGCGATGGCCGTTGCTGGGGGGCAGACCCAGTTGCAGGCCGGCCGTTATGCCCATCGTGCTGGAGTCCAGGATGCTGGTCAGATTCATCTGGACTTCCCGGCCGTACATCGAAGGCATGCCCACCACGGCGGCAAATCCCCCAAGATCGAGGGTCGGATCCCCGAAGGCATGCACGGACGGCAGTGTGATGGTCAGGCCGCTGCCGCCGGCCACCTGCAGGTCATAGGGCTGGTAGACGGTCAGGGCCTGGCTGCCCGCCACGCCTTCTTCCTGATAGGTGACGTTCGTCACAACGCCGTTCTTCAGGTAGGTGGCCGGCTGGTAGGGGGAATGATCGGTACCCCCGGGGTTGTTATAAGCATCCTGCCCCAGCAGGATGCCGTTGGCGCCGGTGTCCAACACGGCGGTGGGCACGATGCCCAGATCCGCGTACGGAATGGGCGGGCCCACATAGGTGCTTGTGCCCGGCTGGTAGAACTTAAAGGTGACCTGAGGTTGGTCGATCGCCAGGTCGTCCGCACTGCCCAGAGAGATCCAGCCCCCGCCATACAGCAGCGGTGTGACTGACAGGAATGCCAAACTCACAGTGATGCCGATACCAGACCGCAGCGCTCGGGACATGGCCAATCTCCAGTTCCCGTACCGTTGCAGTATACCTCTGCAACCGGCCTGAACCAGCTATTTTTATGCAAACGACATACGTTTGTATGGGATAATGGGCAGCGCGCGACCAATAACCAGCCAAACGCGCCAACCGCAACCCGATGCGGCGGCTGACCCTCCAACCGGAACCCCTGTCTGTTGCTCCCAGATGCCATCCCCCCGGCTGATGCAGCCACCGATTCGCCGGTCCGGCGATCAGCCGCCGGCCCCGCTCAATACCGATAGTGATCGCTCTTGTACGGCCCCTCCATGGCCACGCCGATGTAGTCGGCCTGCTTCCGGGTCAGCTTGGTCAGCTTCACCCCCAGTTGCTCCAGATGCAGCCGGGCCACCTTCTCATCCAGCTTCTTGGGCAGCGTGTAAACCTGCTTCTGGTACTGGCTGCGGTTGACCGCCAGTTCGATCTGGGCCAGCGTCTGGTTGGTGAAACTGTTGCTCATCACAAAGCTCGGGTGCCCGGTGGCACACCCCAGGTTCAAAAGCCGCCCCTCGGCCAGAATGAGGATGGCGTGCGACTGACCGCCCTTTCCGGGGGCGGCCGCCGCCGTAAACGTCCACTTGTCGTACTGCGGCTTGATGTTGGTCCGCGTCACGGCCCCGGCCTTGGCCAACTGGTTCAGCCCGGCCATGTCGATTTCGTTGTCGAAGTGGCCGATGTTGCCCACCACCGCACCATCCTTCATCTTCTTCATATGCTCGACAGTGATGATGTCCACGTTGCCCGTGGTGGTAATGAAGAAGTCGGCCGTCTCCACCACGTCTTCCAGCGTCTTGACTTCGTAGCCCTCCATCGCCGCCTGCAGGGCGCAGATGGGGTCGATCTCGGTGATGATCACCCGCGCCCCCTGGCCGCGCAGCGACTGGGCGCAGCCCTTGCCCACATCCCCATACCCGCACACCACCGCCACCTTGCCCGCCATCATCACATCCGTCGCCCGGTTCAGGCCGTCGATCAGCGAGTGCCGGCAGCCGTAGAGGTTGTCAAACTTGCTCTTGGTGACCGAATCGTTGACGTTGATGGCCGGAAACAGCAGCCGGCCCTTCCTGGCCATCTCGTACAGACGGTGTACACCCGTGGTCGTTTCCTCGGTGACGCCCGCCACCTCTGCCGCCACCGCGTGCCACACCCGGTTGTTCTTCTGGAACATCGCGCCCAGGCGCTTGAGCACCACGGCAAACTCCTCGCTGTCGGCCGTCGAGGGATCGGGCACCTGCCCCGCCTCTTCGTACTCGTAGCCCTTGTGGATCAAGAGCGTGGCATCCCCACCATCATCCACGATCTGCGTGGGCCCGCGCCAGTTGTTGCTGCCTTGGCTGAAGTCCAGGGCCCGCTCCGTGCACCACCAGTACTCCTCCAGCGTCTCACCCTTCCACGCGAAGACCGGAACCCCCTTGGGATTGCCGGGGGTGCCGCCGGTTTCCGGCCGGCCCACGGCCACCGCCGCCGCCGCATGGTCCTGCGTGCTGAAAATGTTGCACGAGCACCAGCGCACCTGGGCTCCCAGGGCCGTCAGCGTCTCAATCAGTACGGCCGTCTGCACCGTCATGTGCAGGCTCCCCGTGATGCGATGACCCTTCAGTGGCTGGCGGCCGGCGTATTCCTGACGCACGCTCATCAGGCCGGGCATCTCCTTCTCGGCCAGTTCGATTTCCTTGCGGCCCCACTCGGCCAGGGAAAGATCGGCAACCTTGAAGTCGGCGGCGGTCTGGTTGGAAGGTTTTGCGGACGTAGCAGTGGACATGGAGGGCTCCATAGGTGTTAATGGGTTGATCCGTTCATCCGTCAATCCGTTGCGGGCCCGTGGGAAGGCGCGGCACCGTCCGAGCCGTCCCGGCAGGGTGGGTGAAGGCGTCACCGCCGTAACCCGCCCCCAGGCAATTCGCGTGCTGCCAGGGGGCTTCGAAGCCTCCCCGCACCCTTCCCCGGCATGGTTCCTCATTCGGGCAGGCTCGAACCTGCGTTGGTCGCGGTTGCCAAGAGCAGGGCGGGTCCCTTGGCCTCCGGTTCCGGGGGCAGGGGCCGGCAGGAGATTTGGACAAATCCCGCCTCGCTCATCCAGCCGCTCAGTTCCGCCGGGGCAAACCCGGCCCACTGCTGTCCGTACTGGCGCCGGAAATCCTCCCGGCCGTGTTTCAGCAGATCGACGATCACCAGCCGCCCGCCCCCCTTCAACAGGCGTGCGGCCGCACGCAGCACCGTGCGCGGATCGCGGATATACGACAGAACCAGCACCAGCAGGGCCGCATCACACGTCGCAGGCGCGATGGCATCGCCCGCCAGGTCGCCACGCTGCAGGGCCACGTTGCCCAGCCCGCTGGTGCGCCGGCGGGCCGCTTTGAGCATTGCCGCCGAAGCATCCACGCCGATCACCCGCCCTACGTGCGGGGCCAGATCCGCCGCCAGAGCCCCGGTTCCGCAGCCCAGGTCCGCCACCACCCAGTCCGGCGGCAGCAGGGCCAGCAGCGCCGTCTGGGTAAAAGCCCGGCCGTACAGGGCTTGCCGCAGCGAATCCCACTGCCCGGCCGCCCCCTCAAAGAACGCCCCCGAATCCGCCTGCCGCAGGGCCAGCACCCGCTCCAGCCGCAGGTGGTCCTGTTCCACGGCCGGCCAGTCCTGGGTCTCGGTTCTCGCCAGCACCCAGAGCTTGCGGGCCCCGGCGTCCAGATCGTCCAGCATCATGCGGTACAGATTGGCCGTGCCCTCGCGGCGGCTGCTGATCCAGGCCAGGTCGGCCAGCACCTTCAGATGCCGGCTCACCGTCGATTGCGGCATCTGCAGCACATCGCACAACTCGGCCACGCCCAGTTCCTGCCGCTCCACCAGGCGCAACAGCCGCAGCCGCGCGGGGTCCGCCAGGCTTTCCATCCACGCCAGCAGGGCTTGGGGTTGGGGGCCGGTAATCATCCGTTTATCCGGATATAATAATACTTCACGGGTCCGGTTTGTCAACGCCCCCGCGCGAGGCAATGATGCTGGAGGGTCCGTTTCCATGAAGGGCACGCTTTCCGATTTCGGCCCGCCGCGCCGCCCGCGCCAAAGCCCCATGTTCACCAT
>JAJXSS010000360.1 GCA_021784455.1 Planctomycetota bacterium | reverse complement strand
TGGCCATACCAGTCTTTGCGTGCCCCCGGGCGAGGAACGCCTGGGCAACTACGCCTACAAGCCCATGCGCGATCAGCCCATCCAGGGTGTGATCCAGGGCCGGCTCCTGCAGCAGTATGATTTCACCCCCCAGCAGTACGACTCGCTCATCAAGCTCACCGCCGTCTTGTGCACCCAGCTCCCCCGCATCCGCTGCGACTACCCGCGCGATTCCCTCGGCCGGCTTTACCCCGCCAAGCTGCCCAACTACTACCTCGCCCGCTACAGCGGCATCCTGGGCCACTTCCACATCCAGACCGACAAGACCGACCCCGGCCCGGCCATGCAGTGGAACTACCTGATCGCCGGCGCCCGCCGCCTGATGGCCCTGGGCTACTGAAATGCCGTCCGACGGCCCAGGCCCCGCTGCTTCCGGTCCTGGGCGCGCTGCCCCCGGATGCCGCTGCCACCGCGGCGACTCTCTTCCCCAGACCAGAGATCCGCGATCCAGGATCAGAGATTCCCCAATCCCTGATTGCCTTGCCGCCGCCTCGGGTGTAGCCTAACCACCGTGTTCGGGGCGGCTCGCACCCAGTCAAGAAAGGCCATCCATGCTGCAATCCTTTGAGGAACTGAAGAATCTGGTGCTGTCGGCGGAAGAGGACATCAAGAAGGCGGCCGGGGGCAACAAGGCCGCCGGCACGCGCGTGCGCAAGCTGATGCAGGATGTCAAAAACGCCGCCCAGGCTTTGCGGGTCAAGATTCTGGAAGATCGCGAAGGCTCGGACGAGCAGGGCTCGGGGCCGGCGCCGCAGGCGTAGCCGTGCCCAGGGCGACATCTGCGGGCCGTGCAACCCCGTGCCGGCGGGTTGGCCAGCAGGGGCTAGCCGGAGGGCCCTCCGGCCACCGACCGGGCTTGGCCGCCGCAGGTCAGCCGCCTCATCCGTTGGGGTCT
Organism: Planctomycetota bacterium; assembly: GCA_021784455.1. Taxonomy (GTDB): domain Bacteria; phylum Planctomycetota; class Phycisphaerae; order Phycisphaerales; family Phycisphaeraceae; genus JAJXSS01. The sequence goes on along the minus strand of JAJXSS010000360.1, from coordinate 3,932 downwards.
ATTTAATACAAGTCTTTGCACTACAGGGTGCTATAGACGACGAAACCTACCCGATATGGCGCCCCGGCAGGGCTGGCGCGCACGGAATCTTTCATGGTCCCATCTCTGCTCTTTGATATCAGCGACATCGACCTCAACCAGATCCAGATCGGTACCCAGGAGATCGAGAGAGTCAATCCCCATCGCGGGGCCATGCGCATGCTGGATGGCATCATTTGGGCCAACGAAACACTGGATCGCGCCGTGGCCTTCAAGGATGTGCGGGCCGATGAGTTCTGGGTGCCCGGGCACATCCCCGGCCGGCCCATCTTCCCCGGTGTGCTGCAGATCGAAGCTGCGGCCCAACTGGCCAGCTACATGTTCCTGTGCCGCCTGGAGGGCCAGCGTTTCATGGGCTTCGCCGGGGTGGATGATGTAAAGTTCCGCGGGCAGGTGGTGCCGGGCGATCGGCTGCTCCTGCTGGGTGTGGAAATCGAGTGCCGGCCCCGGCGCAGCATCTGCGCCCTGCAGGGATTGGTCCGCGGGACCATGGTGTTTGAGGCCCGCATCACCGGCATGCCGATGTAATTCCTAGCATGAAGGCTTTTTGGCTCTGCTTCATCCCGCTGTTTGTCGCCGTGGACCCCATGGGCCTGGTGCCGGTGTTTGTTTCCGTCACCGGCGACCTGGACCCCCGCCTGCGCCGGCGCCTGGTGCTGCAGGCCACGCCCACGGCCCTGGCCATCGGGCTGGTGTTTTTCGCCATCGGCCGGCCCCTGCTCTCGTTTCTGCACATCGGGGTGCCCGACCTGCAGATCGCCGGCGGCATCCTGCTGTTCATCTACGCCGTGGTGGACCTGTTTTTCGCCCCCGGCAAGCCCAGCGTCAGCGAGGCCCACTCCATGGGCACGGTGCCCCTGGCCACGCCCCTGATCGTGGGCCCGGCCGTACTGACCGCGGGCCTGGTGCTGGTGGACCGGTACTCCTATGCCTCGGCGGCCCTGGCCCTGATCGCCAACATCGTGCTGCTGACTCTGGCCCTGTTAGGTCTGGAATGGCTTTTGCGATGGATCCCCCTGGATGCCATGCGGGCCGTCAGCAAAGTGGTGGATCTGCTGCTGGCGGCCATCGGGGTGGGTTTTGTGCGCTGGGGGATTCTGGCGGCCATTGGGCATTAAATGCCTATCTGACAAGTTCTTGCAATTACACTGCCCTTCCCTGGACGCCCCTCCTGCCTGGGGGCGCTAACACCAGGGATACGCGCCGCGTCAGCCTCGTATATATCGCCGGGGATCCACCGGCCCGAACCGGGCCGATAAGGAGCTGACCGTGCGGACTGTTCCCAAAATCGGCGTGGGTTTGGCGCTGTCGGCCGTGGTGGTGCTGACCGGCTGCGATGTGGCCTTTTATCGCGGCCGCCACGGGCGCGTGATGTACGTGGAACCAGCGCCGCCACCGACGGCGGTCTACGTTCAGCCGGCGCCGCCGCCCCCACCGCAGACGGTGGTGGTGCAGCCCGAGACCCCGCCCCCGCCGCCCCCACCGGAGGTGGTGGTGCAGTCGGCACCGCCACCGGTGATCGTCGAGACGGCGCCCGCCTGTCCCGGGCCGGACTACGTGTGGATCAGGGGCTACTGGGTGTGGCGGGCTGACCGCTGGGTGTGGATCCGCGGCTGCTGGAGGCTGCCGCCGCGCCACGATGTGGTGTGGGTCCGGCCGCACTGGGACCACGACCGCCACGGCTACCATTACCGCGGGGGTTACTGGCGCTGAGGCCCGCCGCCGGTGGTGTAAGACCTCCTGGCCACCGCTCCGGGGCCGCAAAACCAGCAGAAAATCAGGCCCAACATCCTGGGCCAGCGTCTGATGGCGCAGACCTTGCTGCCGGTGATCGAGCACGCGGCCGTCCGGCAGGAGAGGGTGCGGCAGCAGTCGTCGGGCAGCAAGGAAAGAGGCCTTTGATCGCTTTCTGTGGGCCGGCCCTTCAACTCTGGGCCGCCCACCGGGTTTGCCCGCTAAGAAGAGCCGGGGTCGGCGTCCTGGGCCGGGGCGGCTGACAGCAGCGCCCGGGCCGCGGCCAGTTGCGGCCCCGTGCCCAGCAGCAGGACGCTGCCTCCCAGGCGAAGTTCCTCATCCGGCCCGGGGTTCACCACCGAGGCTCCCGGGCGGGCAATGCCCACAATGCTGGCCCCGCTGCGCGTGCGCACCTGCAGTTCCCGGATGAGCTTGCCCGCCGCCGCCGAGCCTGGACCCACCGCCACCGATTCCAGTTGCGCCCCCTCCAGGAGCGGCAGCCCGGGGGCCGGAGCCGGCGGCTCGGGGGGCGCCGCCAGCGTCGCCCGCAGGCTCACCTGGGCCCGGGCGTAGATGCGCACCAGATGCTGCCACATCACCCCCGCCACCGCCCCCACCACCAGCAGCAGCCCCAGCAGAATGGGCCAGGGCGGCAGAATCGCCGACGATAGCGCCAGCACCCACAAGAGCAGCAGGGCCATGCCCGTCATCAGAATGCCGTTGGCCACGATGGCCCGGAGGGCGGCGGTGTGCTCTTGGGCCACCGTGGCGCGCACCCGCATCTCGGCCAGCAGCATGGCCAGCGCCCGCAGCTTGCGCAGGGTGGCGATCAAAAGCGGCAGGGCCAGCAGCGCCGCCAGCAACCACAGGGCCGTCTTGCCGCCGCCGGTCCAGGTCGGCACGGACCGCTGCGTAATGAACGATGTGCGGCCCAGCCAGGAGGCGGCCACAAACAGCCCCGTCACCAGGATCACGTTCAGCCCCATCTGCAACAGCGACCGCCGCACCAGGCGCCGGATCTGGCTGGCCGCCCCCGAGGGCCGGCGCAGGCCGTGAATCCACTGCGTATACAGGGCCAGGTAGGTCGTCAGCCAGCGCGGGGCGGCGCGGTCAAACCGCTCCACCAGCGGATCCGAGGCCCGGATCAGGTAGGGCGTCAGCAGGGTGGTCAGGGCCGACACCGTCACCGCAATGGGATACAGGAATGCGCTGGTGACCTTCAGGCTCAGTCCCAGGCTGGCAATGATGAAGGAGAATTCCCCGATCTGGGCCAGGCTCATCCCGACCTTCAGGGACGTTCGAAGGTCATGACCGGCCACGAACGTGCCCAGACCGCACGTGGCCACCTTGCCCACCACCACCGCCAGCGTCAGCAGCGTGATCGGCCAGGCGTAGTCCAGCAGCATCCGGGGCTCGATCAGCATGCCGATGGCCACAAAGAACACCGCGCTGAACATGTCCCGCACCGGTTCCACCAGGGTGTCGATCTGCCCGTGCTCGCGGGTTTCCGCCACCACCGCCCCGATGAGAAACGCCCCCAGGGCCACGCTGTACCCCAGCTTCAGCCCCACCAGAGCCACCCCAAAGCACAGGCCCAGCACCGTCACCAGCAGCATTTCCGGGCTCTTAAACCTGGCCACATAGCGGATCAGCCGCGGCACCAGCAAGAGCCCCAGCACCAGCACCACGGTCAGAAACACCACCAGCCGCCCCAGGGTCGCCAGCACCTGCAGCGCCGGCACGCCCCCTGTGGTCGCCAGACTCGACAGCAGGGCGATCATGGCGATGCCCAGGATGTCCTCGATGATCAGGATCCCGAAAACGAGCTGGGCCAGCGGCTGCTTGACCAGCCCCAGTTCCTGCAGGGCCTTGACGATGATCGTGGTCGAGGAGATGGACAGGATCGCCCCCAGGAAGAGGCAGTCCATTTTGCCCCAGCCAAAGACCTGCCCGATCCCGTAGCCGATCAGGATCATGAGCAGAATCTCCAGCGTGGCGGCCACCAGCGCGGTGGCCCCCACCTGCACCAACTGGCGCAGGCTGAAGTGCAGCCCCAGGCCGAACATCAGCAGGATCACCCCCAGCTCCGCCAGAATCTCGATCGTGTGCCGGTCGTGTACCAGCGGAAACGGCGGCGTGTGCGGGCCCAGGATCAACCC
>JAJXSS010000359.1 GCA_021784455.1 Planctomycetota bacterium | reverse complement strand
CTTGGACAGTTCGGTCTTCAGAGCCCCCAGGCGGTCGGTCTCCTTGACCCGCAGGTTGCCGACGTTGCGGATGGTGGTGGGCCCGGCGGCAAAAAGGGCGACGGCGGCCAGGGTCTGCACCATATCCGGCATGTGGTTCAGATCCCCGTGGAAACCTTGCAGCGGCGTGCCCGCGGGCGGGGCCATGATGGTGATGAAATCCGGGCCAAAGGTCAGCCCGGCCCCCATCTGGTGCAGCACATCGGCAAAGGCCACATCACCCTGCAGCGATTGGCGGCCCAGGCCCTCGATGGTGCACCTGGACCCCGGGACCAGAGCGGCGGCGGCCAGGAAGTAACTGGCATTGGAGGCATCCGGCTCCACCGCGTAATCCTGCCCCCGGAATTCGCCTTGCGGAACTGCGATGGTGGTGAAGCCCGCATCCACTTGGCACTGGATGCCGAAGCGGGCCATGAGATTCAGAGTCATTTCCACGTAGGGCCGGCTGGTGACCGGCCCGTCGAAGTGCAGCGTCAGCGGGCGGCGGCAGTAGGGCCCCACCATCAGCAGGGCCGAGATGAACTGGCTCGAAAGCGTGGGCTTCATCACCACCGTGCCTCCCGCCAGGCCCGAACCAGACACGATCAGCGGCGGATATCCGGGCGGGCCATCGTAGGCGATGGAGGCCCCCAGTTGCCGCAGAGCATCGACCAGTTCACCGATCGGCCGCTGCCGCATACGAGAGTCGCCATCGAGACGGTAGCGGCCGATGCCCAGACTGCAGGCGGCCGTCAGGGAGCGCATGGCGGTGCCGGCGTTGCCCAGGTCCAGGGCGGCACTGTCACGCGTGGAGAAGCCGGCCAGGCCGCGCACGGTGACTTCCCGGCCGTCAGGGGTTTTCTTCACAGGTACCCCCAGGGCGACCAGCGCGTCTACCATGCGCCGGGTGTCGTCGGCCCAGAGGGGATCGCGCAGGGTGGAGGTTCCCCGGGCCAGGGCGGCCAGCAGCAGGGCCCGGTTGGTCAGGCTCTTGGATCCCGGCGGCCGGAGCGTGGCGGTGAAGGCGGACAGAGGCTGGACGGGTTGCTGGTCGGGCATGGGTTAACCACAAAGACACAAAGTCACGAAAAAAAGGGCAAACCGGCTCTGTGCTTCGTGCTTTCGCGACTTCGTGGTTTGATTTCTCTTGGGCCGCTATTTGGCCTTGCGGAACACGGCCACGATGTTTTCGATGGGCACGACGAACAGGCGATTATCGCCCTCGAAGTCCACGGGGATGGCATCCTTGGGGTGAAACAGCACGCGGTCGTACTTTTCGATGGGGTAGTTGGGGTCGTTGGTAACCTCGAGGGAGACGGCCACCACCCGGCCGGTGAGGGTGGGGATTTCGATCTTGTCGGGCAGATGAATGCCGGACTTGGTCTGCTTCTTGTCCTCATCCTTGCGGATCAAGACGCGCTTGCCGATGGGCTCGACGGTTTCCAGGACCGGGAGTTTTTCAGTGGATTCGCTCATGCGTTTATTCTAGGGATTTGGAGGGCGGATACCACCCCCGGAAAGGGGTAAGGGGCAAGGGGCAGGCGGGGGGGGCGAGAGGCAAATGGTGTGAGGGGGCGGGGCAAGGCACCATGACTGCCCCGGCCTGCTGTCGGCCGACCTGTGGTGACGGCGTCACTGACTTTGCAGGTATTGCCGGATCGCCTGGGCCAAGTCCCTTCCCAGCATGCGGCCATCATCCGGGCTGACGGCTCTTGCCTTGACGTGGGCGTAGGGGATTTCCAGGCAGGTCGCCAGCCCCCCGTTCATCTGTCCCAACATCCAGGTCGCGTGCAAGATACGGCCGTCGTTGTTGGCCGCCGTGTTCCACGCGGTGCCGAACGGCAGATGGTCCGCCGCTGCACAGGGGATCGGCCCGCACCGGACCCGTTCCAATATCGCGCCGAACTGCTGCTGCCGCCTCCACCCCGTCATAGTCCACCATTGGTACCGCCACCGTGATCACATGCCGGCCGAATCATTGCCCCAGTTCATCAGTTCCTACGATCGCATCCAGCATGCCCTCAAGGGCAAAGCTCGCCATCGCCTCACAGCAATGGTGCCGGCAGGTCAGCAGCAGGCCCAATTGGGATGGAACCGTCGGGTTGATGCGGAGCACCGGCACGGCCGCGTTGCTTCGACTCGAACATGACGTCCGGGCTTGCAGCCGGCCATCGGTACTGCGATCGGCCAGCCAGCGATCCCAAGCGCTGCGCACATAGGGCAGGCCCATGGCCAGGCGCTCATCCTGTTCGCCCTGTTCGAAGGGATAAGTGAATCCGGTTGGGTGCGTGCTCTGGGTTCCCAGCCACTGCCAGTTCCGCCCCCCCATCCCGACTCACGGCCGGGCCGTGAACGCCTATGACCTTGTCATCGTGGAACTCGAAACGCATCCGTTACCCCGCCGCACCGGAGACCCGGAAGTACCAGCAAAACCAGTGCCCGGTCGTATCGCGCAAGTCCTGGCGAATGTAGGCCGTGTTGCCATCCACCCGTTCGACAAGGATGTTGCCTCCGGGGAAGTCCGCATCGATACCCCATGCGCTACTCATGGCTGACATTGTATGGAATGGGCCTGTCTGCAAGGTCCCCCCGGGCAGAAACAGGCGCCGAGGTACGCCATAGTGTCGCTATGTATAGGCGGATTCGGCGTGGACCAGGCGGCAGGAAGTGGGGGCGTGGCCGTGTTCTTCGAAGATCAATAGTTCGTTGGGCCTTCCGGGGGTCAGCCAGGGCTCGGGAAGGTAATAGCGCTGCTGGGGCGGGACCTTCCGGCCGGCGGCGGTGGCGACGAAATAGCGGCCGAGGTTGTGGCCGTTGAGGTAGATCTGGCCCTTGGTCAGGCCGCGGGGTTCGAACCACAGGGGGGAGCCGCCGGAGGGGGCTGCGTTGAAGGTGGCGCGATACCACACGGGCTTTCCGGGGGCGGGAGTGCGTTTCCGGGGCCCAAAGGCCTCGGCCGCCGGAACGGTCCAGGGGGCGAAGGCCCAGTCGCAGTGAGCCGTGAGATTGCGCTCGGCACGGAAGAGGCGCAGCGTGCGGCCGATGGCGGCCAGATCGCTGGGAGAAATCTTCCGGAAGAAAGCCAGCTTCAGTTCATTGCGGCCCCGGCGCAGGTGGTGCTCATCCAGGAGCAGCCGGAGGTAGTGGGCGCTCATGTTCTGGCCGTAGAGAGCCAGCGGCCGGCCATTGAGATAGACCATGCAATTCCCGGGGGTATCCAGCAGATCCAGGATCAGGGCCTTGCCCGCCGGCGCGGACAAATTCCAGACCAGGGCATCGGCCGGTTGCTGCTCGCCCACACGCAGGTTCTGCCAGAAAGCGCCGAGGACAAAGGGGTCGGGGCTCTTGCCCGGCTGGAGGCGGGGCCGTGCCAGCGGCAGAGGTCTGACACCGTAGCAGTGGCCGAAAAGACCCTTCCTTTCCCCCAACTGCCAGCCATAGTTGAAGCGGCCGAGATTGTCGGCCAGGACGACCGTGACCGGTGCCAGATGCAGTGGGGCGGGGTCGAACGTGGCTCCTGGCCCCAGGCCCAGCACCGGGGCCGGCCGGCCGCGGCCAAACACATGCAACCGGTCGCCGGATAACGGGGCCAGAATCTGGTCGGCGGCGGTGGCTGCTCTATGCTGCGTCAGGCGGTACCAGCCGTAACCGAACGACTGGCCCAGCGTTTCCAGGGAAGCGGGCCCGGCAATGGGCTTGAACTGGTCGGAGGAACCGTCGAGATAGTCTGCCACGGAAGCCGACTGCCACCCGATAAGGCGCGGCGCTGCGGCCGTCCGGGCGGGTTTGGCTTTCGAGCCGCGGGTTACGCGCCCATCGGGGGTGATCCGCAGCACCTGCTTAAAGCCCGATGCCAACCCGGCGGCGGCGTCGGGCTGGTCGTGCTCATCCAAGGCCGCAGCCCCGATGACCAGATCATCACCGGCGATATAGGCGGCATCCACCAGGTCCCGGCTGAGCAGGACGATGGTCAGCTCTTCGTGGGTATGGATGGCCGGCTCCAACGCGGTGGGCACGTGGGTTCGCAAGAGGGCCCCGTTGATGCACACGAGTCCTTCGGCTCCGGCGGGGCCAAACAGCACGAGCATTTGCCGGCCCAGCAGGGCCCACGGCCGCAGGTTGGTGTAGGTCAGTTCCCCATGGCCGGCCAAGGGGGCGTTCAGCAGCACCCAGGCCACGGCGTCGTCCTCCAAGGGCACGGGCACGGTCAACCCGTTGGGTAGGAGCAGAGGAACGACCTGATCGGTCGGGGCGGGAGCGGCAGGGGCCACCCTCGTGCGGGGCTTGGCAGGCCGGGCCAGGCGGGCGGAGGGGATCAGGAACACCACCTCGCCTTGCGAGCCTGACTGGTGGAGGATGGTGAGGGTTCCCGGGGGCTCGTGCGGGGCGAGGGTGACGGGCTGGCGAGCGGGGTCGAGGTGGGCGAAGACCTGCCCGAACTGGCTGGCAAAGGTGCTGATGCGTTTGATCGCCTGGTACTTGGGTCCGCGATGGCCGGCTTCGCCCAGCGGGGCATCGTAGTCATAGCTGGTGGTCATGAAGCAGTCAGGGCGGCTGATCGTGCGGCCGCCGGCGAAGCCGAAATTGGTGCCGCCGTGGAACATGTAGAGGTTGTACTGGGCTCCGGCGCCCAGGATCTGGGCCAGGTCGCGTTCCATATGGGCGGTGGCAAGGCGCTCGTGCGGGCCATCCCACTGGTCAAACCAGCCCGGCCAGTATTCGGTCACCAGACGCGGGGCATGCGGTTGGACGATGCGCAACTGGCGGAGGTCGGCGGCCATATGGGCGCGGCCGTTCCAGGTGTCAATGGTGCCCTCGATGCGCTGCCAGAGGTTGTTGCAGTTGTTCAGGGGGGTGG
>JAJXSS010000358.1 GCA_021784455.1 Planctomycetota bacterium | reverse complement strand
GCCGTAGCTTCCAGGATGTGTCGGAGTTGCCAGGAACACCTCAGTTCATTCACGAGGAAATGCCCGACCTGCCCAAGTCCCTGCGCAAGAAGGTCACCAAGGCCGTCTCCGGGCTGATGGCGTTAATGGCCGGTCTGTAAATGCGCCGGTTTTTTGGGACGAGGAATTTGGCATTACAGCCAAGGTGGAAGGGAAAGACCATGACAGACCAATACGGCAATCCCAAGCCACTAGCAGAAAGGAAAGCCATGTTCACCAGAGTCCACTTCTTTTACCGGGATGCCTCCAACTACAAGTACACTGGCGAGATTTTGGTCGCAGGCAAAATGACGCTCGACCAGATCAAGCCGCATCTTCTGGAAGGGGACAGCGTACTGGTGTGCCAGTTGGGCCGGGAACTTGAATTGGATATCCCGCACCCCGGCCAGCAGGCCACTGGCGGCTTCCCCACTACGGACGATCACGTGTACGTCGAAATTGATGAGTGCGAGATCGTCCACAAACTCAATGAGGGTGAAACCCCTGCCTGCACGGCCTCTCGGTTCATTCAGGGACTCAAGCAGTTGGCTGGCAAGTGGGACATTGCTGCCGAAACCAAAACATTGGAAATCCCGTCCGAGTGATTTTGGCATTACAGGAGAGGTGATGAAAGACCAATACGGCAATCCTGTCCCCACCGACCTCGTTTTACTGCCTGATTTCTCTGACCTGACCGAACAGGAAACCGACCTCATTTTCCGGGCCGACTGGTACGAATGCGAGCGGGTGCTGATGGCGTCCTTCAAGGCCATCGGCGAGCTTTCCGAGGATGACCCCATTGATGCGGGTGTGGACCTGCGATGTGCCCAGGTTTTCAAGGTGGATGACTGCCTCAAGCGGGGCAACGGGGAGGACGGCTTTTATCACGCCTGACGCTAAACTTTTGGCATTACAGATATGAAAACCAAACACCTCAAGTTCAGCAGGGCCACCAAGATCGACCGCACGCCAGTGGACGACGTGTGCCGGTCAAACCTTCGCCGGGCCAAGGATGCCCAGAGGGCCTTGATCGGCTGGGCTGGAGGGGCGATGGGCAATGATGCCGCCGACGATGCGGCCGATTTCCTCAGCGACCTGATGCACCTGTGTCGCATGAACCACATGGACTTCGACTCGCTCCTGGACCGGGCCAGGGGCTACCACGAGACGGAGCGGAAGGGCGGATGATTCTTGGCATTACAGGGATAATCGCCTTCCGGCAGCACCCGCTTCCCCGAGTACAATGGTTTGCGCTGCTCGACGGCTCCTTCATGAAACGTTCCTGGGCACGCTGCCATGCTCCTTCTTGCATACGGCGGATTTCAATCGACCACCTATTGGGGGGCCTTCAATGAGACGTTCCCAATCTTCATGGGCTGCCTCATTCCGCCGGTGGTGTTCTACCTCGGTTGTTCGCTCGGAATTGAGCACATCCGCCAGCGAAGTCTTGTGGTCCTGGTCTTCCTTTTGTTCGGCCTCATATATCAGGGAACAATGGGAGCAACGGGAAGCATCGGACCCGCACACGTCGCCGTAGGCGTGGGTGTTTGGGTGTGCCCGGTATTCTTGATCGTGCTTTGGGTCAAAGCAACGCTGTTGTGGGCTTTCGATCTACGTACAAGATGGCATCTGCGGCGTCATGCTGCGAAGGGAGAAGAAACGCCTGTTGACAGCACCTCGTCACCGCTGCTGTGCCTGCTGATCCTGGGCACCTCGTTCGCTCTGACAGCCATCACCTTTTACGCATTCCGCTACGACATGTCCACCCAGGTCATCGCCCTGGTCCTCCTGGGCGACCTGCTCTTTCTGCCTGGATGGATATGGGCCATCAGCATGGTGCGGCATCGGCGGGGCCACATGCGGATGGAACATCCCTAAGCGGAGGCTGACCGCCTCCCCCGCCTGCGGCGGGGCGGCCCCCGTCCCGCCCTGAACCACTTCCATCCTGGCCAGTGCTTTGCCCTACCCCGCCACCTTGAAGCGGCGGTCTATGAGGTGGGGAAAATCCCCACCTCGCTTTTTGGCATTACAGCCAGGGGCATGGACGCCGCACCCATCCAGGACGTGACCGACCAAGCCCGCACCCTCATCGGCCCCGAGGTCATCAAGGCTGAGCAGCAGGGCCGCAACGTCCTGGTCCTCAGCAAGCTCGACCGGCCCAACAACATCAGCCACGCAACAGGTTTTTGATGATCTGAACCGCTTGACGGATCTGGTGGACTTCGTGGACGTGAACGGTAATCGAATCCTGGATGTCGGCGAAACGACGGTGGCGAGCTTCCACTACACGCTGAACACGGACGGCACTAAGGCTTCCGAGACAGACACGGATGATCTGGGCCGGCAGGCCACCTTTACGTGGGGCTACGATGGTCTGGACCGGCTGGTCAGCGAGACTTACAGCAGTTACGACTCGTCGGCCAACTACATCACCACCTACACCTACGACCTGACGGGCAACCGCCTGGCCAAGGCCACGGAGCATGCCGCCAGCACGGCCGACATCGCCGCCTTCCAGGCCACGGGGACGTTCACAGCCGATGAGACCGACACCTACACCTACGACAGCAATGACCGGCTGATGACCGAGAAGGATGGCCAACACGTCATAGACCCGTCAGAACTGGTAAACAGTTACCATGGCCTGGTTCGGCAATCCCAACACCAGGAATAAAAGGTGTCAGGATGATTTAATTTGACTTGGGCCGGCGGCCGGGTTAGGTTGGGGCCATGGGACGGCCTTTACGACAAGCGGCGGGGGGCGTTGTGTACCATGTGCTCAACCGGCGCGTGCTGCGGCTGAGGCTCTTCGATGATGCAGGGGACTATCTGGCGTTTGTGCGGGTGTTGGAAGAGGCGTTGCAGCGGGCGGATGCTCCGGAACTGTTCAGTTATTGCCTGATGCCCAATCACTGGCATCTGCTGCTGCGGCCGGTCCGGGACGGCGATTTGCCGCGTTGGATGCAATGGCTGACGGTCACGCACACGCATCGCTGGCACGGGCACCACCACACGGCCGGGACGGGGCCGGTGTACCAGGGACGGTTCAAGAGTTTTCCGGTGCAGATGGACGGGCATTTTCTGACGGTGGCGCGGTACATCGAGCGGAACCCGCTGCGGGCGGGGCTGGTGGAGAGGGCTCAGGATTGGCGATGGTCGAGCCTGGGCCTGCGGGCAGCGCGCAAACCGGTCCCGGAGGAGGTGCGTCTGCGGGGGTTGCTGGGCGCGTGGCCGACGGCCGGCGCCCCCGGACGCGGTGCCCCCGGAAGCGGCAGGCGAAATCCGGGGGACCGAAATCCGGGGGCGGGGCAGTGGCTGCGGTGGGTGAACGGGGTGGAGACGGCGGCGGAGTTGGAGGCGCTGCGGCACAGCGTGCGGCGCGGCACGCCGTTTGGGACGGATCGCTGGGTCGGGGGCACGGTGGCGCGGCTGGAGCTTCAGAGCACGGTTCGGCCGCGTGGCCGGCCGAAGAAAAGGAAGGGCGGAATCAAATCCGAAGCGCAGCACCGGGGCTGAAAAGGGAAGCAGTTACCAACTGCCGATGGGGCATTTCTCCGCCGCCGTGGCCGTCTTGGGCTGAATGAAGCAGGTGCAGACCAGACAGCGGCTCAGGCGCGACGATCCGGCCGTGGCCTTGGGGCAGGCGGCACAGACCGCCCCGACGCCGGCGGATCACGGGTTCCCCGGCCCGGTCCATGTGCAGCGCCGCCTTGGTGAGCCGCGGCGCGCCGTCACTGCCGTCCGGCGGCGGGCACGAAGGAAGAACCCGAGCGTAAAGGTGGTTGGGTCTGACGGTGTGTTGGTATAGCGGTCGAGCCGGATTCCAACCAATAGGCCGCCGCGATCTGCTCAATCACCCGTTCCGGCCACTCCGGCTCTTGTAGGTCCCGCGGATACAGAAAAACCACGGGCATCTTGTTCGCCGCGTACACGGCCCGCTTATGCCGGAGTCCGGCCACGTACGCCGGCACATCAGGCATGCCCGCGTACTCCACGATCAGGCCAGCGAGCGTGGGCAGAGTGAAGTCGGGGTGGCCGTCCTTCATCTGCGGCCCGATCGACAGTTCAATCCGCTCTTTGGGATTGCGAATCTTGGCCAGGATGTCCGCCGGCACTTCCTCATCGAGCAGCCGGGCCGCTTGATCAAAATTCGTCCGAGCTGTCTCAAGAATGGACGTTCCGTTGACCATGCCCATTACACTTCCACCACCGTGCGATCGCGATGCGATTGGAGCGCCGCCGTAAACAGGCGGTGGCTCAGTGCCGTCTCCTGGGGAGTCACGCAGCCGGCGAACTTGCGCAAGGGCGCTGCGTGCCCCAGCTCGTACAGAAATGCCGCCCACATCTGCAGAATCGAATCCGTGAACCCGAACTCGAAGATCCCGCCCGTGATGGTCCTGAACGCCGGCTCATAGCCCACCGAAAGGTATTCCCACTTCTGTTCGCCCTGAGATTGGCCCCCGCCCCCGCCCCCGCCCCCGGAATAGTTCAAGACGTGCAAGATCCCGGCATCCCGGCTGCTCCAGCGGGCGGCGCCCTTCATCCCCAGGATCTCGATGAACCATGTGTTCTTCTGTCCCGGGGCGATCCGCTGCATCTTGAGCGTCCAGGGAAACGTCTGGCCCGAGCCCAGATCGATCGCCTCGCACAAGAGCGTGGCGTTGTCCCAGGTCGAACATTTGGCCAGGCCCCCCTGGCCATCCGGTCGCTCCTTCACGATATCCGAGAGGATGGCCCGCACGTTTCCGGGGGTCCAGCCCGCCCGGAAGGGCACGTGGCAGACGTGCATGCCCAGATCCCCCATCACCCCGTACGGGCCGCAGAACTCGACCTGACGTTTCCAGTTGATCGGCTTGTCCGGGTCCAGGTCGGAGGAATGCAGGAACCCAGTATTGACCTCGATGA
>JAJXSS010000357.1 GCA_021784455.1 Planctomycetota bacterium | reverse complement strand
GCCCCAGGCGCGGGACAACGTCATCCAGATGCTCGGGGCATTCCATCTGATGTCCTTCCTGTCGGAGGACCGGCTGGATCCGCAACTGGTGAAATTCGTCATCCTGCGGGACGCAACCCCCAGCGGGCTGGCGGCGTTTGCCCAGAAGGGGAAGGAGCAGCAGGCGCTGGTCGCGCAACTGTTGGCCGATCCTGCGCTGATGAAGCAGATGTTGGTGGCCGACGGCGCCAGCGGCAACCAATATGGCCGGGCGATGGAGATTTATACCGCCATTCAAAAGGCCAGTCCGAAAGCCAGGAGTGGGGTCTTGCAGCGGCTGGCGCTGGCGGTGGCCCTGGAGCATGCCGTGCCTATTCCGCAGAGCAACCCCGCGGGTGCGGTCAACGCCCCGGCCGTAGTGGATCCGGTGAAACGGTATTTCGATTACGAGAAGGCTTACCTGGCCGGCGAACTGGATCCGGCGTTCGGTGAGATGACGGTGTGGGACCTGCGGTTCGTGGTGGATGGGGACGAACCGGACGCGACCGTCGACTGGGGGCGCCAGATGCTGCAAAACTACCGGCCGGACGACATTACCACGAAGGACTATTCTTGGCGCTACGTGAGAATTGTGCCCAGCGATGTCAAGTACGGGTCGGAAGACGTCAAGTTCGACCGGCCCGAACTACAGAAGTACCAGAATATGTTGATGAACGGCGGGGTTTGCGGCCGGCGCGCGTGGTTTGGGCGGTTCATTCTGCGGGCGTTTGGCATTCCGACGGTGGCCCGCCCCCAACCCGGCCATGCTTCGCTGGTGCACTGGACACCCGAGGGCTGGGTAGATTGCCTGGGCGCCGGGTGGGGCGCCGGATGGACCCCGACGCGCTATAAAAAGGACTTGGATTTTCTGGCGACGACCCAAGCGCGGGCAAACCGGAAAGCGTTTTTGCAGGTCAAGCGGGCGCAGTGGCTTGGCGATGTGGCGGGGGAGACGCCGGTCTACGGGCTGGACGACCGTAGCGCCCCGGGTTTCTGGTATGGCGTGTCGCTGTACGAGCAGCAGGCGATTATCAAGGATTCCAAGGCGAAGGCGCTGGCCGCGGTGGGTACGGACCTCGGTGAGTCGAATAAACTCACGCTGGCCGAGAAGGTCATGGCCGCGCCGATCACGCCGGCGGACCGGAAGATCATCTACGGTGCGGACGGGGTCATCACGATCCCGGCTGCCGCGTACAGTAAGGTGTCCGGCGATGCCCGCGAAGTTCTTGCCATGAAGAGCTTCGCGGGCGGCATGCAGATCTGCCTGACGCGTTTTGGGCGCCTGGGGGTAACGATCCTGCGGGGCGGATCGTGGAAGACCGATGCCAATGGCTGTGTTTCGGGGACGCGTCTGCCCAGCAACGGCTATGGCGCCTACAACGACTGGGGTTTCCGTGCGGCGGTGACCTACCCCGGTACCGATGCCCCCCATACCCTGACGCTCGACCTGGGCCATGGCGTGACCATGGAGTTCGTTTACATCAAGCCCGGCAGCTTCGTGATGGGCGGCACCAGCACGAAGGATGGCCGCTGGCAGTGCGTCGAGGTGCCCAAGCACCCGGTCACGCTGACCAGGGGGTTCTACCTTGGCAAGTACGAGGTGACGCAGGCGCAGTTTCAGGCCATCATGGGCGAGAATCCCAGCAAGTCGACCAAGGCTCCGAACTGCCCGGTGGATGATGTCAGTGAGTCGGATGCGGTGCTTTTCTGCAAAAAGCTCGCCGCGCAAACCGGGCAGGATGTGCGGCTGCCCACCGAGGCCGAGTGGGAATATGCCTGCCGCGCCGGCAGTGAGACGCCGTGGTTCTTCGGCAACGACCCCGCGCGGATTGGCGATTACGCGTGGTACAAGGACAACGCGGATGGGAAGACGCACCCGGTGGGCCAGAAGAAGCCCAATCCCTGGGGCCTGTACGATATATACGGCAACGTCTGCGAACGCGTCGCGGATACCTATGCCCGGGACTACTACGCGCAGAGCCCCAAGGTGGACCCCGCCGGGCCGGTCCAGCCGCACCACTCGTGTTTCGATTACACGATCAACGTCCCGCAGTCGGGCAAATACTTGTTGACGGCGCAGGTGGTTACGAACAACTACCAGCAGCGGCTCACCGTTGTCGCGAACGATGCCGCCTCCGCAGTCACCATGGAGTTGCCCTTCACGGACGGACAGTGGAAGGAGTGCCAGCCGATCACGCTCGCCCTCAAGGCCGGCGCGAACACCCTGGATTTCTCGCGCATCCATCCGCCGCAGGCCGGGATCGCCATTAAGTCGTTCACCTTGAAGCCGGCCAACTGACCGGCGACAGGAACAGCGGGTCATGGAACAAGCAACAACCCAACGACGGTCTATGTGCCTAAGGACATCACGCTGACTCCGGTGAAGTAGCTGGCGGCGATCACGGGACAAGCCAATCCGACCCCTAACCCATGCCACGGAGCAGGTGAGCGCCAGACCCGCCCTGGGATAAGCTGCGGACGCGGCTGGCCGCGTGAGATGACGGATGTGAGAACGCCTATGAGTCTGCGCAAGTTCGTTTTCTGTGCCATCGCCGGATCCGTGGTGCTGGCGTGCAGTGCGCGGCTGCATGCAGCCGGGGCGAGCGCCGGCCCGGCTCAGGGCGGCGATCTGAACGGGGCCGCCGGCAAGGTCTTCGACGTCAATCTCAAGGACAGGTGTTTCCGCTTTCTGAAGCAGGACGTGAGCTACGATCCCCAATCCGGCCGGGGAACCTGCTGGTATACGGTGCACTGGACGGACGGCACCACGTTCCGCAAGTACGAGGAGTTGGTGAACTTTGCCCAGATCAACCCGGGCCCCATCATCGCCGAATTCACGGGTCTGGACGATGCCAATGCCAGGGCGCTCCGCGAAGGCCAGCGTTTCCGGGCGGACCACATGGTGCTGCGTCCCGACCTGAGAGAAGCCACCGGTATCGCCGCGGATGGCCGCAGTGTGGTCGGCTGGTTCACGCCTCGAGTGGCGCGGTTCTCCCGCGACGGCATGCTGAAGCTGGGCGACCGCGAGATCAACGCGGGCGCCAAATACGGGGGCATCCGGATCACGATCCAGCAGGCGCTCACCGCAAAAGACATGGCCCAGGGCTTCTGGAAGGCGACGCCCACTGGCCGGGAGACGCCCGATGGCTTCGTCGCAGACCACATTCAGCTCGAACCGTTGCAGGACCCGTTCGCGGTGGACAATCCAAAGCTGCCGCGCGTGCTCTCGGTGGGAGATTCGGTCAGCATGAACTACGAACAGGCGGCCCGGGACGACCTCAAGGGCGTGGCCAACTATCACCGCATCGAAGATAACTGCTGGTCGACAGTCCGCGGCAAGGCCTTCATGGCCTACTGGCTCGGCGACTACACCCGCAAGGGACTCGACTGGGACGTGATTCTCTTCAACTCCGGCCTGCACGACCTGAAACAGCAGAAAGCCGGCAGCCCGTTCGCCGTTTCCATTCCCGACTACCAAGCGAATCTCCGCAAGGAGATCGAGATCATGGAGAAGACCGGAGCGAAGCTGATCTGGGTCACGACGACGCCGGTGCCCAACGACATCGATTCATCCGATTACGGGTACCGGACGAAGGGCTCGGAGAAGGTCTTCAACCAGGCGGCGGCGGAGGTACTGCGCGACTATCCGCACATCCAGATCTGCGACCTGGCGAAGGTGGTGAACGAGTCGAGCGTGTTCGATCAGTGGCGCAAGGGCGAGGATGTGCACTACTGGAACGCCGAGCAGCAGGCCGTGTTAGGCAAGGCGATCGCCGATGCCGTCCGCCGCGCCTTGAACGGGGAGAAAAAGTAGAGCCTTTGCCGCAGTGCCCGCTGTTTATTCGGCAAGCGGTGAATTTCGCGGTGCCAGACGGGTACCCGAAGGATTGATCATGAAGACGAAGCGATCTGCGCGACGAGTTATGGAGTTTGCGGTTGCGGCTGTGCTTGCGATGTTGCCCGCGGGGCTGGCAGCGCAGGAGGCGAAGCCCCCCGCCGCGGCGCCGGCGGGGCAGCCCGGCCTGGCGATTGAACTGGGGGCCCCCTTCTGCGACAACATGGTCCTGCAACGGCAGATGCAAGTCCCGGTCTGGGGATGGAGCAAGCCGGGCACCACCATGACGGTGGAATTCGCCGGGCAAAAGAAGACCGCCACGGCCGGCAATGACGGCAAGTGGGTGGTCAAGCTCGACCCGCTGCAAGCCAGTTTCACGCCGGCCGTGATGACCTTCACATCGTCCACCGGTGCCCACTGCAGCCTGCAGAACATTCTGGTCGGCGAAGTCTGGCTGGCGTCGGGCCAGTCCAATATGCAGTTGGTCGCGTCCAGGACAAGCTCGAAGAACCTGGTGATCAAGCGGGAGGGGAACGTCGCACCGATCCGCGAATTCTCGGTGACCAGTTGTTATGCGCAGTTGCAGCCGATTGAGAAGGCGACCGGCGCGTGGAAGGACGGCGATTATGACGATTACAGCGCCATTGCGTTGGCGTTTGCCGACACGCTCTATCAGGAACTGCACGTTCCCATCGGCATTCTGAACTGCACCTTCAGCGAAACATCCATCCAATCCTGGACCCCGCGCATCGGGTTCCGCGATGGCAAGGACGCCTACACGCAGGCCATCTATAAGCAAGTGCTGGAGAGCGATCCGCGCACGCCGGAGCACAAAGCCGCTTGGGATGCGTTTTACAGGGCGATTGACGAAACGCTCAAGGAAAACGCCGCGCGGGCAAAACAGGGCGAACCGGCGCAGCCGATTCCCTCCCAGCCGCCGGGCAACCTGCATGGCAACCGGGATGCCACCTGGCTGTTCAATGGCCGGCTCAATCCCGTGATCCCGTACGCCATTCGCGGCGCCATCTGGAACCAGGGCTACGCTAACATCGGCGAAGGCTATGTCTATTACAACAACCTG
>JAJXSS010000356.1 GCA_021784455.1 Planctomycetota bacterium | reverse complement strand
CCTGGAGTCGCTGGAGCACCAGGCCCGGCAGGGTGTGGACTACTTCACGGTGCACGCCGGCGTGCTGCGCGAGCACCTGCCGTTCGTGAAAGAGCGGCTGATCGGCATCGTTTCGCGGGGCGGGTCGCTCCTGGCCAAGTGGATGCTTACGCACCGGCAGCAGAACCCCATGTACACGCACTGGGACGAGATCTGTGCGGTGCTGCGGCGCTGGGATGTGACCTTTTCCATCGGGGATGGCCTGAGGCCCGGCGGGCTGGCCGACGCCACCGATGCGGCCCAGTTGCGTGAGCTTTCGGCGCTGGGCGAGCTGACCGAGCGGGCCTGGCGGCACGGGGTGCAGGTGATGATCGAGGGGCCCGGGCACGTGCCCTTCGACCAGATCGAATACAACATGAAACTGGAGCGGACCCTGTGCCACGGAGCCCCCTTCTACGTGCTGGGCCCGCTGGTCACGGACATCTTCCCCGGCTACGACCACATCACCTCCTGCATCGGGGCCACGGCCGCGGGCTACCACGGGGCGGCCATGCTCTGCTACGTGACGCCCAAGGAGCACCTGGGCCTGCCCAAGAAGGACGATGTGAAGCAGGGCTGCATCGCCTACAAGATCGCCGCCCACGCGGCCGATGTGGCCTTGGGGATTCCGGGGGCGCGCGACCGCGATGACGAACTGACCAAGGCGCGGGCGGCTTTGAACTGGCAGAAGCATTTCGAGCTGGCGTTCGATCCGGATACGGCCCGGGCCTACCACGATGAGGACCTGGATGTGGACACGGATTTCTGCGCCATGTGCGGCCACGACTGGTGCTCGGTGCGGATCAGCAAGGAGATCCAGGAGTTCGCCTCGGGCAAGGAAAACGCCTTCCAATGGGACAAGCCCAACATCTCCGCCGCGCTGACGGACGAGCAGCGGCAGATCCTGGAGCAGCGCGGGGTGCTGAGCCCGCAGGAGATCCACCGGCTGGCCAGCAAAACCCGCCAAGCCGTGGGAGGCGACAAGGGGCACAAGGCGTCCTGCCACAGCGACTACGTGGACCCCGATCAGGCGCGGCGGCTGCAGGAGGAGCAGCTCGTGCAGGTGGATGTGCGGCCGGCACTCAACATCCCCAAGCAGGATTCGCTGATCTGAGGGCGGTCGGGCCGATATAATGGACGTATGACGCGCGAGCAACGCAATTTGCTGGCACGCTTTGAAACGACCCTGGACCTGCACGTGACGGGCGTGGCCATGATGCGCGAGCGTCTTCGGCGGCAACACCCAGATCTGAGTGCGCGTCAGCGGCGACGCCTTCTGGCACACTGGCTGGGCCGACACGACGAGCCGGTCCGGCCGGACTTGTGTGTACGACGGGCGGCTGAGTTTCCCAAGTCATGGCCAGACTGAACCGGTGGATCGAGGTGGCGGCCGGCGCTCTGCGTGATGCGCACATTCGTTTTGCATTGGTGGGCGGCCTGGCCATCGGTGTTCGTGCCGAGCCGCGCTTTACCCGGGACGTGGATTTTGCCGTCGGGGTTCGTGACGATTATGAAGCTCAATACGTGGTCCGATGCCTGATGCGCGTGGGCTTCAGTATGGTCGCGGAATTTGACCATAAGACAACCGGCCGCATTGCGACGGTGCGCATGGCACCACCAGGGGTGGTCATTGACCTCGAAAATGATCGCAAACCCGAGGTTGTGGACATCCTGTTCATTGCATCCGGCATCGAACCGGAAGTCGTCGCGTCGGCGACTTCGGTGCCGGTGAGGCGGGACTTCGAAGTGCCCGTGGCCCAGATCCCCCACCTGATTGCGATGAAACTCGCCTCCGTGCGCGACACCCGCCCATTGGATGCCGCAGACCTTCTGGCCCTGATCAAGGAGGCGACGGACGACCAACTGGCCAAAGTGCCTCCGCTGTTACAATTAATCGCCGCGCGGGGATTTCACCGCGACAAAGACCTTCCCGGTTTGTTCGATCACTATCTGCAATTGGCGGGTCGCCGGCCGGAAGGAACGGGGCCGGAATAACTTCCGCTTACCCGGAGGCAGATCCCCGCGACAAGATTCCAGGGGCTCGAAGACTCGACCCCGGCCACCCGGCCGCCGCTTCGGGAGCCGGCCCCCTTAACTGGACTCATTCTCAAGTCCCTGTGGCGCCTGCCCGATTTCCTATCTATGTTTGCTGCATCCGCCGCCGCGCCAGCCTCGACGCTACCAGCCACCGACCACCTGCGCATCCTCAGCCGCCCGGACTGGGTCGAGCCCGTGGTGCTTTTCCTAAGGGACAAAGCTCTGGCCGCCGGGGTGTGCAACGCCGAGACGGCGGATCGGCTGGTGGTGGCCATGACGGAGGCCATCACCAACGCCATCGTCCACGGCAACTTCGAGATCGGCAGTGAACTCAAGCGGCGCGGCGATGATTCGTTTGCCCGGGCGCTGAGCGCCCGGGTCCAGGATCCCTGTTTTGTCAGCCGGATCGTGGACATCCAGGCGGACTACACCCGGGACCGGGCCACCTGGACAGTCACGGACCAGGGCCACGGCTTTGATGTTCCGGCCGCTCTGGCCCGGCTGGAAGGCAAGGACCCGCAAGAGCGCCGGGCCCGCAGCCGCGGCCTGGCCATCCTGCGGGCCTTCGTGGACGAGGTGAAGTGGGATAGTGGCGGCCGACGCGTCCGTCTGTGCCTGTATCGCAAGCATGACCGCGAGAAACGGGGCCAGCGCCGCGTGGCCTACGTCAAGCTGGTCCTGGTGCAGGTGGAGGGCCGGCCGGCGGCATCGGGCATCGCCCGCGACCTGAGTCCGTCGGGCATCGCCTTCGTGTCGCAGAATGTGTTTGATCGCGGCACGCGGGCGGCGCTGACGCTCGATCTGGACCACACCCACCCCCGCCAGACCACCGGCCGCATTGTCCGCTGCGACCACGTCTCGGGGCCCTATTACGATGTCGCCATGCATTTCGATCAGCCCCTGGAATCCCAGGCGGCCTGACCGCCCCCCGGCGGCGCAAGCGGCTCATCCCAGGCTCACCAGGAAGGGCAACGCCGTCAGGGCCACCCCGATGCCCGTCATCACCCAGGCGTTGGTCACCACGTAGGGAAACACCATCAGCCCCAGGCCCGCCCCCAGGGCGATCCAGTGCTGCTGCTTCTTACCGTAGACAAACATGGCCATGCCGATGGTGCCGAACAGCAGACCCAGCATGAGTTGGCTGGTGCTCAGATCCATGATGGGGCTCCTCTGAAGCGTTATCGGCCCGATCGGCGGCGGCCGTGAGCCGGGAGCCGGGCAGGCTCTGATCCTGCGGGGCGGGGCGGGGTGGGCTCAACTTGCCGCCCTTCCCATTCATCCCCTGGGTCCGGAACCATCTTGGGGCGGGCGGGCGTAACAGAAACCGGTCGGCCCTGATTTTTGGCGACCGCCTGACCGCGCGGGCAGTTCTTCAGGTCGTTTTCCACCGCCACGGTGATTTCAGGTCATCCTGGCATGGCTTCTTGCCGTTCTGCGGCATTGCCCAATCATAGCGCCGCGCCCCCGTAGGAACACCGGCCTCAGGCCTAGACTCCCCCAAGCGTTGCTTGTGATCTGGACGGCCCGCAACCAATACTGGGAGCTCTGCCATGCCACCCCGCATTCCCTTCGCTTCGGCTTCCCCCGGGGTCTACAAGGCCCTGTCGGGCCTGGAAACGTACCTGCGCACCTGTGGTCTGGAGCCTGGGCTGCTGCATCTGGTCAAGCTGCGCGTGTCGCAACTCAATGGCTGTGCCTACTGCCTGGACATGCACTCCAAAGATGCCCTGGCCGGGGGCGACAGTGTGCAGCGGCTGATCGGGCTGGACGCGTGGCGCGAGGCCCCCTACTACACCGACCGCGAACGCGCGGCTCTAGCCTGGGCGGAGGCCGTCACCAATCTGCATCCGGAGGCCGTGTCGGATGCCGTTTTCGATGATGTCCGCCCGTACTTTACCGACAAGGAACTGGCCGACCTGACGCTGGCGATCGCGGCGATCAACAGTTGGAACCGCTTCAGCATCGCCTTCCGCGTGCCCGCGGGCAGCTATCCGCCGGCCGCCCACCGGGCGACTGTCCCGGCGTAGCCGCTCTTACCCGCCAGCGCGGACGGCTCCCCCGGCCGCACCTGGTTTAGCCCAGCAGCTCTAGAAACGCGTGCAACAACGCGGGATGTGCCAGCCAGGCGGGTGCGGTAACCAGTCGGCCGTCCACGTGGGCGTGGTCCATGGGCAGGCTGAGGTACTTCCCTCCCGCCCGTTCGACTTCCGGGGCGCAGGCCGGATAGGCCGAACAGGTGCGTCCCGTCACACCGCCGGCCGGGGCCAGAAGCTGGGCCCCGTGACAAATACAGGCGATGGGCTTTTGGGCTACCACAAAGTGACGCACCAGGGCGACCACCTTGGGGTTCAGGCGCAGGTATTCGGGGGCCCGTCCCCCCGGAATGTAGAGGGCATCATATTTCCGGGGGTCGGTGCGGGCGAAGGTGGCGTTGAGCGTGAAATTGTGCCCCGGCCGCTCACAGTAAGTCTGGGCCCCATCGAAGTCATGCACCGCGGTGCGTACGCTGTCGCCGGCCTTCTTGCCCGGGCAGACCGCGTGCACCACGTGCCCCACCGCCTGCAGGGCCTGGAAGGGCACCATCACCTCGTAGTCCTCGACGTAGTCGCCCACGGGCATCAGGATTCTTTTGCCGGCCATAACTGGCTCCTTTCCTGCTTCTGGAAGTGTAGGTTGAGGCTTGCCCGAGCGTCTGGGGCGGGCTGGCGTGGTCCGACGGCCCCGATCCCGGCCCCACCCCCCTGTCGCATCAGCCTTCCTCCGAGGGCAGGTCTCCTTCGGCCAGCTTCTCCAGGGCCATCCGCTCCACGATGCGCAGGTTCTCGCCTTCCTCCGTGATGGCGCCGTCTTCCTTCAGCCGGCGCAGCACACGCGAAAGGTTTGCACTGGGCAGGCTCAG
>JAJXSS010000355.1 GCA_021784455.1 Planctomycetota bacterium | reverse complement strand
TCGCCAAGAGAAACATGCTGTGAAGTTTCTTGCCAGATTAAATCATACTGACACCTTTTCTTCCTCAGTCGGCTCGTGCAATGTGGTAAACAGTTACCCACATGATCATAATTCCTAGATGTGACAATGCACTAGCCTACTTCCCCCAACCGCCAAGACGCCAAGGGCACGTGATTCTCAAGGCTTGCGATCCGAGAGACGTTCCTCCGGTTCGGAGGGGCTCAGCAAGATCCAGATCGCCGCGACCAGGCCAAAAATGAAGCCGAGCGCACTGCCCACGAAAACCAGCGGCAGGATGAGCCAGATCCAGAACATGCTCTGATTGTAGCTCAATGACGGGTGCGTTTTGCCCGCCCGCCACGGGCGGGTTATCATCTCGCTTCATGGCGAAAACCGGGACCATGAGTAGGCGCGGCAATAAGCCTACGGCCGATGCTCCGGGGACTTCCGGGGTCTCGGGGGGCGAAACCACCACGGCCAACGCAACGGCCGTTTCCGGGGGCGAGGGCGGGGGTGGAACTTCCGGGGGAGGCCGTCCCTCTTCGCTGCTGGATACCCGGGTCATCTACTGCGGCGACTGCCTGGAACAGTTGAAGCAGCTTCCCCCGGCCTGTGTGGACCTGGTCTACATTGATCCGCCGTTCAATTCCAACCGCAATTATGAGGTGTTCTGGGGCGAGACCAAGGAAAAGCGGGCTTTCGAGGACCGCCACGCCAGCACGCAGGCCTACATCGACTACATGCGCCCCCGCTGCGTGGAACTGGCCCGGGTGCTCAAGAAGACCGGCAGTTTCTACTATCACTGCGACTGGCACGCGTCCCACTACGTCAAGGTGATGCTGGACCAGATTTTCGGGGAGAACAATTTCGTCAATGAGATTGTGTGGAAACGGCAGACGTCGCACAACGATTCCAAACAGGGTAGCAAGCACTACGGGCGGCTGCACGACACGCTTTTTCTGTACGTCGGAAGCGTTGACTATACGTGGAACCAGCAATACGTTCCGCTGGACCCTTCCTATGTCGAGTCTCACTATTCCCAGGTTGACCCGGACGGCCGCCGGTATCAGTGGGGCGATCTACGAGCCCCCGGCGGCGCTGCGCCATCAAAGGGGAATCCCCATTACAAACTATTGGGTGTCGATGGCTACTGGCGATTCAGCGAAGAGAAAATGATGCAGATGGTTGCGGAGGGACGGGTGGCTATTCCCCCGAAGGGCTCGACACCGCGACACAAGCGATATCTGGACGAGTCCAAAGGGCTCCCCGTCGGGAGTGTCTGGGATGACATAAACCCGATCAACTCGCAAGCGACTGAATCGCTTGGCTATCCGACGCAAAAACCCGCGGCGCTTCTCGAACGCATCATCAAGACCAGCAGCAACCCCAACGACATTGTCTTGGATGCCTTCTGCGGGTGTGGCACGGCGCTGGTCGCGGCGCAGGAGCAGAGCCGCCAGTGGATCGGCATCGACGTATCTCCAACGGCCTGCCGAGTGATGGCCAAGCGCATGCGGGATGTCTGCAAGCTGCCTGAGAACGAGAAGCTTTGGCGCATCGGGCGGGGCTTCGTCGTGCGCGGCCTGCCGTGGAGCATTGAAAAGCTGAAGGCCCTGCCGCCCTTCGAGTTCGAGAACTGGGCCGTCATTGCCCTGGGCGGCATCCCCAATAAGGTCCAGGTGGGGGACATGGGCATCGACGGCCGCATTTTCCCAGTAGGAACCAAACCCACTTCCGGGGGTATGTTCGCCGAGGACTGGTTCCCGATCCAGGTCAAGCAGATGGACAAGGTGGGCCGCCCGGACATCGACGCCTTCGAGGCGGTGATGGACCGGGAGAACAGGCAGCGTGGATTCTTCGTGGCCTTCGGCTACAGCCACGATGCCGAGCAGGAATGCGCCGCTTTTCATAAACGCACCGGCCGGATCATCAAGCTGTTGACCGTCCAGGAAATCCTGGATGAGGAATACGTGCAGAAGATGTGAGGCCGCGCGGAGATCCATTGCACTTAAGCCAGGGACGCGGGCTTAGATAGTCCCAGGCGAAGAAAAGGGTAACTGTTTGCCAGTTCTGACGGCCCTATGACGTGTTGGCCAGGACATCCGTCAGCAGGCCGGGGTTGATGCCGGCCCAGGCATTCTGGATCAGCGTGCGGATCGTCTCCAGCAGTGGCCGGTCCTGCTGCAGTGCCGTGCGCACCACGCTCATCAGCACCGCCGTGGCCCGGGCCCCGCGCTGGCTGCGGCTGCCCCCGGTGATCTTGCGCAGCACCACCGCCGGCCGCAGGGCCCGCTCCGCCGCGTTGTTGTCCGGATCCACCGCCGGGTCCCACAGGAACAGCGTCAGCTCCTTTTCGTGCTTGCGCAGCCGGGCCGCGATCCGATCGGCATCCGCCTCCTGCCAGGAGGTCCGGGCCAGTTCCTTCAGCCGCCTTTCCAGCCGCCGCCCCCGGAATTCATAGGTTCGAGCCGAAAGTCTGGGCCGCTGCCGCCGGGCTGGGGGGTGCCCCGCCGGCCGGCCCGGCCCCCGGCCGCGCCGCGCTGGGACGTTGGCTTTGACGAAGGCGGGAACAGGCTTGGGCTTCAGATCCAGTTGGCCCTTCAGGTCCGCCAACTGCCGGCGCAGAGTCTGGTTCTGCTTCTGCAGTTGGGCGGCCTGCCGTTCCAGGTGGTTGATCTGCTGCTGGGCCCGGTACAGGGCCGGGTTCACCACCCGCAGCTCGCCTTCGAGCTGATAACACCGGTCCCGGTAGAACTGGGCCTGTTCCTTGAAATGGTCGTACTGTTTGAGCAGTGTTCTGCCGTCCATGGCAGCGCCTCCCTGCTCTGTTCAGCGGGTATCCTGCCCGCTCGTGCCCAGTCGTCTGCTGCAAAGTGCTAAACAGTTACCGGCATAGGTTCGTCAGAACGGGTAAACAGTTCCCCTCTCCGCGGCGCGTCCGCTAGACTAGGATGACTTTGGAGAACGCTTCATGGACAGACAGCCGGTTACCTTGCCGCGGGAGTTGCCCGTCACGCAGCACAGCCACGTTTTGGTGGTGGGGGGCGGGCCGGGCGGCATCGGAGCGGCGGTGGCGGCGGCCCGGCATGGGACCGAGGTGCTGCTGGTGGAGCACTATGGCTTTCTGGGCGGCATGGCCACGGCCGGCGAAGTCAACCCCTTCATGCCCAACCATCTGGCCGGCCAGTCGCTCGATACGGGCATTTTCGAAGAGTGGATGGACCGGATTGCCGGCTATGGCGGGGCCCGCAGTGGTCGGGTGTTCGATCCCAACGCCGCCCGTCTGGCGGCCGAGGACCTGTGCCTGCAGGCGGGAGTGCGCCTGCTCTATCACCACCGGGCCATCCACGTGGAGACCTCGGGGCGGCGTGTGACCGGCATCGTGCTCCACTCCAAGGGGGGCCTGACGCTGGCCCGGGCCGGCACCTACATCGACTGCACCGGGGATGGCGATGTGGCGGCCCTGGCCGGCTGCGCCTCTGAGTTCGGCAGCCCCGGTTCGGGCCACTGTCAGCCCATGACCCTGTGTTTCAAGCTCAAGCTCGAGCGCCGCGATGCCCCGCCGGGGGAGGCCCGCGACCTGTACCAGCTCATGCAGGAACAGCGCGAGGCCGTCCAGGCGGCTTACCGCAAAGGCCAGCAGGATGGCCGCATCAGTTGTGTCCGCGAGAATGTGCTGACCTTCCGCGGTGTGGATGAAGATGTGGTGCACTTCAATACCACGCGCGTGATCCACAAATCGGCGGTCAGCGGCGTCGAGCTGTCGGAAGCGGAAATCGAGGCCCGCGGCCAGTTGCGCCAGATCGTGCAGGTGCTGCGTGACGAGGTGCCGCTGTTCCGCCACTGCCGGTTGCACTCGATCGCGCCCCAGATCGGAGTGCGCGAGAGCCGGCGCATTCTCGGCCGGCACTACCTGACGCTCGCGGATTACCAGGCCGGCCGGACTTTCCCGGAGGGCATCGCCCGCATCACGTACCCCGTAGACATCCACAACCCCGATGGTACGGGCACCACCATCATGCACCTGCCCAAGGACCGGTGGTACGAAGTTCCCTGGGGCTGCCTGCTGGCCCGGGACATGGACAACCTGGCCGTGGCCAGCCGCTGCATCTCGGCCGATCACGCCGTGCATTCCAGCCTGCGGGTGATGCCGCCGGTCTGCTCGCTGGGGCAGGCCGCGGGTACGGCCGCGGCCCTGGCGTGGCGGGCCGGCATCGACATCAGCGCCGTGGATGGGGTTGAGCTGAAGGAGAAACTGATCGCCGACGGCCGAAACCTCGTCACCGAGCCGGCGGCCGCCTCCGTGTCGGCCGTGGCGACTCCCGTGCCAGAGCGTGCCGCGGCCAAGCGGTCCCGGACGCTGTCGGCGTAATGAGGCAGGTTCGGTTTTGCCGCAACGATTCCGTCGGCCCAAGGTTCGCGTGTTCGGCCGGGGTCATACCGGTGCGGGGGGTCCGGCCTACTTCAGGCCCATGGCCTTCATGTTTTCCAGGCTGATCCGCAGGCTCTCGAAGGGGTCCAGGTCGCCTGCATCCCGCTCGACCAGGTAGTAGTGCACGCCGGCCCGGCGGCAGGTTTCGAGGATGCGGGGCCAGTTGAGGTTGCCGCGGCCGATTTCCACCATCTTGTGCTGCTTCATGTCGGGAGTGATCAGCAGATCCTTGAAGTGCACGCAGGGGATGCGTCCGGCCACGCGGTCGATCCAGGCCGAGGGTTCACCGCCGCCGAAGGCGATCCAGTAGGTGTCGATCTCGAACCACACGCTGGGGTCCATTTCCTGGAGCATCAGTTCCAGGGGCACCGCCTGGGGCGTATCGCTCACCCGGCACAGCTCGTGCGCGTGGTTGTGGTAGCCGATCTTGAGGCCCTGGGCCGCCAGGGTCTTGCCGATCTGGCTGTAGTCCTGGATAAACGCCTTCCATTCGGCCAGGGTATTGCCGCCCCAGCCACATCC
>JAJXSS010000354.1 GCA_021784455.1 Planctomycetota bacterium | reverse complement strand
GCCAGCCCCGTCACCTTGCGCTCCAACACCCTGGCCTCCTGGCCCCAGCCGCTTGCCCCGCACAACAGACTCACCGCCGCCGCCAACAAACAACGGTACAACATGATGTGCTCCCGTAGGTTTGGCCCAGGCCGAACACACTTCGTAGGTCCGGGCGCGCCCCAACCTACTTCCCCATCCCCTCGGCCCGCTGCACCAGCCTGAGCAACTCGGCCGCCTGCGTGTCCAAGGGCAATTCCTGACACACCCTTTGTAGGACGCTTACCACCGGCTTGAGGTTCCGCCCCTGGGCGTGCGGACTTTGCCGCAGGATTTCGGCCAACTGGGCGGCACTGGCCGCCAGGAAAAACCGCGGATCGCTTTCCGGCGTGCGGTTCTGCACGATCGAGCCTTCCAACCGGCGCTGGATCTCCTCGATCTGCCCGGTCTCGATGTTGCGGTAGCGCACGTACACTGTGCCCAGGTCCCGCCCAACCATCACGGGGCCACGGGTGACTTGCCCACCAGTGCCCGGCCCCCCGTCGCTTGCCCAGGCGTCCGGCTTCAACTCCACCTCGTACAGCGCGGTGGACTGCTGGCCGCTGCCCACCCCGCCGGCCTGCACCGTGTCATCACGGAAACGCTCGTTGGCGATGGCCCGGCTCTCATAGCCGATCAGTCGATAGCGCCGCACCACCGCCGGGTCGAAATCCACCTGAATGCGGGCATCCTTGGCCACCAGTTGCAGCGTGGCCGCCATCTGGTCTACCAGCACCCTTTGGGCCTCGGTCGGGGTGTCCACGAAGTAGTAATTACCATCCCCCTTGTCGGCGAGTTGCTGCAGGAGGGCATCGTTGTAGGCCCCCATCCCCACACCCACGGCCGTAAACGTCACGCCCGCCTCCTGGGCCGCCGCCACCCCGTGCAGCATGACCTGAGCCTCGGTGGCTCCGATGTTGGCCACTCCATCCGAGCACAGAATGACCCGGTTGATGATTCCAGGGACAAAATGCCGCCGGGCCACCTCGTACCCCAACTTCAGCCCTTCCATGAGGTTGGTCGAGCCCCGGCAGCGCAGGCCCTCGATCATCTGCAGCAGTGCCTGCGTGTGCGTAGCCGGCACGGCCGCCGCGATCAGGCTGGGCCGGGCCGCGAAGGTGACGATCGAGATGCGGTCGGCCGGGCCCAGTTTGGCTGTGAGCCGCTCCAGAGCATCCTGCACCAGCGGCAGGCGGTCCGGCCGGGCCATCGAACCGGAGGTGTCGATGACGAACACCAGGTGCGCGGGCTTGCGCCCCTCACGCCCGATGATCCGGGCCTGCACCCCGATCTTGACCAGCGTCAGATTGTCCTGCCGGGGCGCAAACGGTGAAGGGGCCGCCTCGGCGTAAACGTGGAACACATCCTCACCCGGCCCGGCCGAATGCTGCGGATAGTTGTAATCAAAGGCATTGATGAACTCTTCCATGCGCACCGCCCCGATGGGCGGCAGTTGCCCGCGGCGCAGGAAATTGCGACACAGGGCATACGAAGCGATATCGACGTTCAGGGCAAAGGTGGACAGTCGCGTCTGCGCGGTCAGCACCCAGGGATTCACGGGCACCACGGCAAATTGGGCCGCAGTTTCTTCTTCCGGTGCGGAAGGCTCCGCGGGCGTCGGCGGGGTGGCCGAAGGGGGCGGGAGGGTCGGGGTGGCCGGGGGGCGCGGTAGGTCGTGACCTGCAAAGTCCTGGGTGATAATCTCGGCGGGCGGCGTGGCTGTCGCAGCAGGCGCTCCGCTTGCCGAGGCCTGAAGGTTCGACTTCAATACCTCGAGTTCTTTGGCCACATCCAGCGCCCTTTCACGCTCAACGCGGGCACCGTTGCGATCCCCCTCGGCATCAGCGAGCTTGTCTTTCATGGCCAGGGGCGACGCCGCCCTCCGGCCGGCGCTATTGGTGTCTCCAGCGCGGTGCAACCGGGCGGCACCCCCAAGAGACAAGCCGGTTCTATCCCCACGGGGTTCCATTTCAGCCGCCGGGGCCTTGGGTTCTTTGATGGCTTCTGCGGCGGCCTGCTGGCCGGCTTGCTTCCCCCCGGGCGCGCCCGATGAAAGCGCTGTCTGCAAATCAGACGCGCGCGCGTTCCCGGCACGCGGCGGGGCCACAGCGTCGCTCCCCCGGACGCTCGTACGAAGCTGGACATCGTCCTTGCCTGAACCACCCCCACCGCCCCCTTGGCCAATCATCCCGGGGAGGTTGATCGCATCCTGGTTGAATCTCTGCGGAGCCTGTTCCGTCTTCTGGTTCTCCGGCCGGGCCGGGCTGATCGACCACTGGTCGTCGCGCCTCCCACGGTCCCGCCCCAGGGCGTCCCCTTTCGCCTTCTCCGCGGCCTCCGCTGCGCCCCAGCCCAAGGCCCCGCCGTCCTTGAACCAGTTCTGGGAGACACCGGTCTTGGCCTGGGCCATCCGGGCCGCTGATTCTGGTCCTGCGGCCGGGAGTGCCGCCGTCGCCCGCGCAAACTCCGGCCGGACCGCCTGCGAGGGCGTCTGCCCCGCCACCAGCTTCATCGCCTCGGCCACCGGCAGTTGCTCGGCGCGGCCATCGGCGTGCACCACTCCGATGGTCGGCTTCCCGAGCGTGGGTTTTTCGTAGGCGGTGATCTCCTGACCGGAGGTGTCGGCCTTCTGTCCCGGCCGGATGAACACATACGAACTGTTTTCCCGGGCCCACTGGGCCTGGCGCTGAGGCGACCAGGAGCCGATGTCGGGGGGCACCTGGGTATCGGACCACGGCGAGACCAGGTATTGCGGCGTCACATAGTTCTTGGTCACCAGTTCGCCGATATCCGTGGGATACTTGTCCTCGTTGTTCTGGGCGGCCAGGGTCATGCCCTGCTGGATGCCCCGCAACTGGGTCAGCGACTTCATCTGGTTGGCGGTTCGCCGGGCCGCCCCCAACGACGGCAGGAACAGCCCAATCAGCACCACCCCCAGCAACAGGCACGCGGCCGCGGCCAGGAAATACTGGGGCGTGGCCACCGACCACCGCCGGCCCGGCCGGCCTCCCAGCGCCTGTTTCATCGGACCCGCCTGGGCCAACACCGCCGCCCGGCGCTCGGGGCTCAGCACCGGCCGGCCCAGCACCCCCAGCTCCTGGCCCACCAGGGCCACGGCCTGCTTCATTTGGACAGCCTTTTCCCGGCAGGCCGGGCAGGCCGCCAGATGCTCCTGCACCCTGGCCAGCGGCGAACCGGCCAAGTCACCCAGCGCCCAGGCCGCCAGCAGATGTTCGATTCCCTCACAGCGCATGGTGCGCCTCGGTTCGGGGCCCGGCCGGGCCCGTTTCCCGGTCCTTGGCCAGCAGCCCACTGACCCGCAAACGGGTCGTCAGCAGCTTGAGTGCCTGATTGATCTTGTAGTCCACGTTGCCCACGCTCAGCCCCGTCACTTCCGCGATCTGCCTGAGCTTGAACCCCTGCACCAGCCTCAAAAGCAGTACCTCACGCAGATCCGGCGGCAGGCGGTCCAGTTCGGCCAGGGCCCGGTGCCCGGCATCCTCCTGATCTACCACCTGCCCCGACGCACCACTGGCCCCCGGACGGGGCAGGCGGGACCACGCCCGCCGGGCCTGGCAATCCCGTTGCCGCCGGCGCAGGGCGTCGATCGTCAGGTTGCGGGCCACGCGGAACAGCCAGCACGGCACACTCGCCACGCTCCGCGCCCCGCGGCCCCGCACCTGCGTCAGCAGCCGTAGGAACGTCTCCTGCACCACATCCTGGGCCCCCTGGCTGTCCCCGTGCAGCATGCCGCCCACGTATTTCAGCAGCGCCGTCTCGTGCCGCGCCACCAGCCCCGGAAAATCCAAGGGGCCTTCGTCCGTTCCCCGCGCGGACAGCACCCCGCAGGGGCCCCGTCCCCGACCCGCCGCCCCTCTTGCAGGGCGCGAAGGCAGGAGCATCAGAGCCTGGCCCGCGACCAAGCTGTCTGGCATTGATTCACCCATGGGTCCGACCGCCTTGCAGGCTTACAGATAAAGACGCACGGCGCGGCACAATTTCTGAATTCACACGACACAATGGTCCCTTAATACCCTTCACTATACCTCGATAGACGCCCAGATGTGCCCCCGGTTCCAGGCGAGTGCTTGGTCACACCCTGATTTTCGGGTTAGGCATCGACATCCCGCTCAATAATTCGATACCTGCGGAACCATGTAATCCGAAATGAATGCGTTGACGAGGTTCAACCCGGCTCGACGCTGATGCGGTTGCGGCCGGCGGTCTTGCTCTGGTAGAGCAGCCCATCCGCCCGAGCCAACAGGCCCGGGATGTCTTCCCCCGGCTGGGCCATCACCGCGCCCGCGGAAACAGTCACCCGTTGGTTCGCACCTTGCACCCTCAGGAACGAACTGGCCAGCAGAAGGCGCAGACGTTCGGCCACCTGCCACAGCGTGCCGTGCTGCAGGTTGCCAATCACGACCAGGAACTCCTCCCCGCCCCATCGCCCGACGCAGTCACCCGCCCGGCAGCCGTGGGCCAGCGTCTGTGCCACCATCTGCAGCGCTTCATCGCCCGTCGCGTGTCCAAACTCATCATTGAACCGCTTGAAGTGGTCGATGTCGCACAAGACGACCCCAAAACGCCAGCCCAACCGCTGCAGATCCGCCAGCCGGCTGGTCAGTTCACGCTCCAGATACCGGCGGTTGCCGATCCCCGTCAAGGTATCCACAAACGCCAGTTCTTCGAGCTGCCCGATCCGTTCGTGGGCGGCCAGCACGGAACTGGTCTGGCTGAATGTTTCAAACGCCCCGATAACTTGTCCCGCCTCGTTGTAGATGGGGGCCCCATACACCTTCACGGGCGTGCGGTGTCCTGATTTGTGATGCAGAAAAACTTCCGCCGAACGGGGCCGGCCATCCTCCATCGTCGCCGCCAGCGGGCAGCCTTCCTGGCACAGGTGCCGGCCCGCATCATCCACGTGGCACAGCACTTCATCC
>JAJXSS010000353.1 GCA_021784455.1 Planctomycetota bacterium | reverse complement strand
GGGGCCGGGGGCATTATGGTGGTGAGCGTGTCGGATCAGGCCCGGGTGGTGCAGCCGTTTACCACCGACAAGGCCCTCTTACGTCAGGCCATCCGCTCGGTCCGGCCCACCGATCGGTTAAGCCGGCTGGGGCCGGCATTGCAGCTCATCGCCCCCTATGCGGCCCAGTCGGCCGGGACCGGCAGCGTCGGGCCCGGGGGAGGGCCGACGACGTCGCTGACAGTCTGTGTGCTGAGCGATGGGCGTTTTGAACCTGAACCGGACCTGGCGCTGCGTGGCGGGACCCTCCAGGCCGTGCGCTTTGGCAGCACCGACCCTGCCCGTACGGGGAATCTGGCCATCACCGCCCTTTCCGCCCGGCGGGACTGGAATCAGCCGCAGCGGGTACAGGTGTTTGCGCGTTTGAGCAACGATGGCCCGCAGCCGGTCAAGGCCCACATCAGCCTGTTTATCGACGGACGGCTGCGTCAGGTCACGACGGTGCAGGTGCCCGCGGCGGCGGGGCAAGCCCCCGATGCCCAGGGCCGCTTCCCCGCGCTGGGGGCGCAGGCCGTGCAGTTCGACTTCGTCGCCACAGGGTCCGCTTTGGTGACCGTGGCCCACGACTGGGCGGACGCCCTGCCCGATGACAACACTGCGTCGGTGCGTCTGGCTGCTCCCAAGCACCTGCGCGTGCTGCTGGTGACGCGGGGTAATGCCTTCCTGGAGCGGGCCATTGACGCCGTAGGTGTGCGCGCCCTCGCCACCATGACGCCCCAACGCTATGAAGACCAGTCACCCCAGGCGCTGAAACGCAGCGCCGACTCGGATGAGGGGTACGACCTGCTCGTGTTCGATGCCTATTCCCCCAAACAGATACCGCCGGTGGACAGCGTTTACTTTGGGGGCGTGCCGCCGATAGCGGGCTTGGCGCTGAAGGCGACGGCGGGCCGCGAACCCAAGACCCAGGTGTTCCTCAACTGGAACCGGGACAACCCGCTGATGCGCTATGTGGCCCTGGACAATGTGCTGATGGTGGACCCGGGCCGATTGGTCCTGCCGGACAATGCGGTGATTCTGGCTACGGGACAGGCCGGGCCGGTGATGGCGGAAATCACGGACCGGGGCCTGCACGAGGTGATGGCCAGTTTCAATCTGCTCAAGACCAACTGGCCCATGCAGGTCAGCTTCGCGGTGTTCGTGACCAACTGTCTGCAAACGCTGAGCCTGACGGGCGGAGCGGGCGGGCTGAGCCTGGAGCCCGGGCGGGTGACGGTGGTGCCGGTGGATAAGGGGGCCACCGGCGTTACCTATGAGGGGCCGGTCAAGATTCAGGCGCCGGTTCAGGACGGCAAGGCCATCCTGCCGCCCTTGGAGCGGGTGGGGGTGTATGTCGCCCCGGAGGGCGTGCCCGAACCGTACGATCGCCTGCCGGTCAATTTATGCAATGCGATGGAAAGCGACCTGCGCCCGGCCCGGACGCTGCAGGTGGGCACGGTGGCGGCGACCATGGCTGCACCATCCGCGGCCGCCCACCAAGAGGTATGGCGCTGGTTCATCTGGGGCGCCTTGGCGGTACTTCTGGTGGAATGGCTGGTCTACACCCGTCGCATGCATCTGTAAGGATGCAGGACCGGATGGGGCATTGCGAAAGCTATGCACCCCATTGCCGGGCGGGGGATGGCAGCTTCAGGGCTTGTGGTAGTCGCCGACCAGTTCCACGTTGATCTGGCGGATGGTAAAGCCCAGACGGGCTTCAATTTCGCGGGCCAGTTGCGGGGCGATATCGGCCAGCACGGCCTCACTGACGCCTTCCGGCACATCCTCGACAGCGCCCGTGGACTCCACAATCATGTGGAGGTGGCTCTTGACCGTGGCATCGTAGTGGGCCGAGCCATCAGCCCCGGGGAGTTTCAGGGCCAGCCCCACGCGGCAGAAGGCCTCCAGGGTGTTGTACACCGTGGCCAGGCTCATGCCCGGGCAGCGATGGATGACCTCGCGGTAAAGCTGGTCGG
Source organism: Planctomycetota bacterium (assembly GCA_021784455.1). GTDB lineage: Bacteria > Planctomycetota > Phycisphaerae > Phycisphaerales > Phycisphaeraceae > JAJXSS01. The sequence goes on along the minus strand of JAJXSS010000353.1, from coordinate 2,985 downwards.
CCGTGGGGTGAGCCTTGGTGGCGGCCAGGGCATCGTAGAGGACCCGACGTTGACGGGTGCAGCGCAGACCCCGGCTGGAAAATAGATCTATCGGTTCGGCGATGTTGTTGGCGACCATGGTCAAATCCCCACTGAAAGAGTTGTCTGTTGCTGTTCCCGGCATGACCACGACTCACGTACAGTTGAGAGAGGTTAACCCCTGATTATCTCTTTAGCATGAGTCTAGTGTAGATCGGTCGATTTGTCACGTCCCTTAATAAAAATAATTCTAAAGTAGCAATCATCTGTCATAACATGGCTTTTATCTTGCCCTGGAGTCAGGGGGATCGGGCAGAGCATGGGCCTGCCCGCGGCCCGGTGCATTCTGGCGGGGGGGAGCCTAAATCGGTTCTAGGTTACCGTCGATAAACAGGTAAGAGATGGCCCAACCTCCCGGTTCAGCCAAGTGGGGTGTGGTTACGCGTTGGCAGTTCACTCAATCCGTTGTCGTCCGCCTGGTTGCCTGCCTGGTCGGTGGGGGCATTGTTCTATCCATCGCGCTGTCCATTCTGCAACTGGGGCAGGCCCAGACGCTGCTGCAGATGGAAGTGACCCAGCAGTCGGCCCTGATGGCACGCAACCTGCAGAGCACCATCCGCTCGCTTTTGCCGGGGGGCGATGCCGGGCAGTTGCGGCAGGCGCTGTCGCTGTATTCAGCCGATGCCCGGGTGCGCGGGGTGCGACTGGTGAGTCCGGACGGGGTCACGCGATCTGTGGGACTATGGTCGGAACAGGATACTCGGGGCGCCAAGATCTGGCCCATGCCCGAGCAGGGCGCCAGTCTGGGTGATGAGGTGGACCTTCAGCGTCTGACCCTGATCCGTCTGCCCATCCTGACGCACGACAAGGCATGGATGCTGGAAGTCCTGATCGACGGGCCCCTGGCGGCGGGCCGGCTGCGGGCCCGCGTGCTGGATGCCCTGGCCATGCAGTGGCTGCTGCTGGCGATGGTGGTCCTGCTGGGGCTGTTCCTGGTGCGCCGCTGGGTGACGGGGCCGCTGGCGGATGTGGTGGACCGGGTCAAGGCCAATGCGGGTCCCGAACCGTTCTACGCACTCGCGCGGCGCTCGCGCGGTGAATTCCGCCAACTTGCCGCAGCCATTGCCGGCATGCTCACCCGCATCGATGCCACCGCGCAGCGGCTGAGGCAGCGGGAGCAGGCGTTTGAGGACCTGTACCAGTTCGCCCCGGCGGCCATGCTCAGCCTGGATGCCCAGGGCGGCATTGTGGAAGCCAATCGCCGGGCCGCGGACCTGCTGGCCCTGACCTCGGAGCGCACCTTGATCGGGACCCGCTTTCTGGACATGGTCCGTCCGGAGGATCGGGGCCTGGCCCGGCAGACGGTGGATCGCCTGGAACTGGAGAGCGTGGCGCGTTGTGAGATGCGCCTGCTGGCGGGTCAGCAGGCCATCGATGTGCTGGTGGAATGCAGCGGGGTGCGTGACGACCAGGGGGCCCTGCAACAGGTGCGGGTATCGTTGCTGGATGTAAGCCAGTCCAAACGGCTACAGCGTCAGGTGGTGGAAAAGAGCCGGCTGCTCAAGCTGGTTCTGGATCACATGTCGGACGCGATCCTGCTGGTGGACCATGCCGGGCGGATCGCCGCGTACAACCAGCGTCTGACAACGATGCTGAACCGGCCGGCGGCGGAGCTGACGGGGGAGATCTATGATCCCGCCCATTTCTGGGAGGCTTTGAGCCCGCAGCAGCCCGACCTTTTCGTGGCCCGGATACGGCAGATCGAAGCGGATGCGGCCCGGGCGGCGCAGGACCAGTTTGCGACCCGGGCCGGCACCTTGCGCTTCGAGGGCATCCCGGCCCACGATGCCCAGGGCCAGGCCGTGGGGCGGCTGTGGATCGTCACCGATGTCAGCCAGCAGGACCAGGTGCAGCGGCTGCTGACCCAGCAGACGGCCCAGCTTCAGGCCATGCGGCAGATCAGCCAGCGTCTGGCGAGCGTGGTGGGCCTGGACGACCTGCTGGTGCGGGCGGCGGCCCAGCTCTACCAGGTCATGGGCATCGAGGCGATCGGGTTGGCGATTCGGCGCGACCATCGGGGCGGGCGCAGCCAGCAGATCATTCATCGCGGATCGGCGCCCTGCCTCTTGTGGGCGAACCAGACCCTGGTCAAGGCGGTGGAACAGCACCTGATGCGTCAGGTGCTGGACCAGCCGGACGTGATGTATTGGCCGGACCCGCCCGCCGGTTTGGGCTGGGCTCAGGCGTTCCGGCAGGCGGGCCTGACCTGCGTGGCGGCCATTCCGCTGCGGGGCAGTTCGGATGCCCAGGGGGTATTCTGGATTGCCCGCCGGGGCGGCGAGCGGATCGAACGCAACCAGATCTACCTGCTGCAGGGGCTGGCGCCGGTGCTGGCCGCCCGCCTCGAATTCGCCCTGCAGCGTGAGCGGCTGCAGCAATTCCGTCTGACGGATACGGTGACCGACCTGCCCAACGCGCAGCAGTTCAACCAGATGATGCAGCGGCTGGTGAACCGGCCGGGCTATCTCTGGTCGGCAGTGCTGGTGAAGATTGACTACTTCCGCCGCCTGAACGAGATGATCGATCACGAGGCGGCCGATGCCCTGCTGCGCCGGGCGGCGCACGAGCTGCAACGGGCCCTGCGCAAGAGCGCCTTTGTGGCGCGGCTCTCGGGGCCGGTATTCGGCATTCTGTGCCCGGAGATGGATCGGGAGCAGGCGGCCGGCCTGGGCCGGCGTCTGCGGCAGGTCATGGCCGGACTGGACATCGGTCTGCCGGACCATCAGGTGTGGCACGTGACCAGCAGTGTGAGCGTGGCCTCGTGCCCCCAGGATGGGGCGGATTCCGAGGCGGTCATGCAGGCGGTGACCCGGCGTTTGGAGGCGGCCAAGGCCGCGGGCGGGGACCGCCTGGTCAGCGAAGATGTGCCGGCTGTGCGCCAGGCGGGATAACGGGCGGCGCGGCCCC
>JAJXSS010000014.1:8145-21442 GCA_021784455.1 Planctomycetota bacterium | reverse complement strand
CTGTCTTCGGCCCCCGGGGTGGGAGCCACCGATGATCCGCGAAAAGCCCCTCGTCCTGGTCGTAGATGATGAGGTTCACATTCTGCACGTGGTGAGCCTCAAGCTCACCAATGCCGGCTACACCGTCCTGACCGCCGAAGACGGAGAACAGGCGTATGACCTGGCCCTGGAGCAGCAACCGGATCTGGTCATCACCGATTTCCAGATGCCTTACATGACGGGCCTGGAATTGTGCCAGAAGCTCAAGGAGCACGAACTGACCCGGGCCACCCCGGCACTCATGCTCACCGCCCGCGGCTTCAGCCTGCCGGCCGAGGCCCTGGAGCAGACCAACATCGCCGGTGTTCTTTCCAAGCCGTTTTCCCCGCGGGAGGTCCTGGCCCGCGTCCAGGAACTCATCGGCAGCCACAGCAGCCCGGAGGTCACCGAAAGCATCTGATGAAGGCCGTATCAGCCCATCCCGGCGTCCCCCTCCTGGGAGACCGCATGCACCAGCGGATCGAGTCGCTGGGAGGGGTGCTGCTGCACCTGTCGGCGCAGGGCCCGGCCGAACTGCTATCCCCCGCCGGTTGGCTTGAACCGGCCCTGCTGGCCTTGCCCGCCTTCCGGCAGGTGTTGCAGCGCCGCTGGCCGGATTTGCTGGGGGCGGCCCCCGGCCAGGGGGTGGAGGTCTGGCCGGGGGTCTGGCTGGCACCCCTGCCGGCCCAGCGCCGCCGCCGCAGCGGGGAGGTTCAAACCCAGACTCTTCCGGCCGTGCTGCTGCTGACCCGCGCGTTCGTCCGCAGCGAGGAATACCACCTGGTCTGTTCGGCGGGAGGGCTCGACGCCCGGGCCACGGCCCAGCAGGCTGCGGGCCGCCTGCTTTCGGGGCCGGCGGAGGTGCAGCGTCTGGCCACGCTGCTGGCCTGGTTGCAGCAGGACGGGATCGAAGCCCAGCGTCGCACGGGCGAACTGCAGACCCTGAGCCAGCAACTGGGCGAGTCGTACGAGGAACTCAGCCTCCTCTACAAGCTATCCACCAGCATGACCCTGGAGCGTCCGCCGGCCCAGTTCCTGACCGAGGCCTGCCTGGACCTGCAGCAGGTCATGGGGCTGCGCTGGATGGCGCTGCAACTGGTGGATGACGAACCTACCCTGGACGAACTGGCCGGGCAGCTCTTCTTGGCCGGGCAAACCGGCTGCGATGCGCACCTGCTCAAGCGTATCGGGACCCTGCTCATGCAGCGGCAGACGGCCGGGCAGCCGCCCCTGGTGGTGGATGACACCCAGACCCTCCACATTTCCTACCTGCCGCGCCTGACCCGGCAGCTTCTGGTCGTGTCCCTGGTCCGCGAGGACAAACCCCTGGGCATTCTTTTCGGCGGTGACAAGGTGGATGGCAGCCACATCAGCTCGGTGGATTCCAAGCTGTGCAACTCGCTGGCGGCCAGCCTGTCCATGTTCCTTGAGAACATCATGCTCTTTGAGGACATGTCGGCCATGTTCATGGGCACCCTGCACGCCCTGACGGCCTCCATCGACGCCAAGGACCGCTATACCCACGGCCATTCGGAGCGGGTGGCGATGCTCGCCCGCCAGTTGGCCCAGGCCGCCGGCGTGGAGGCGCACCAGGTCGAGCGAGTTTACATTGCCGGGCTGGTTCACGACATCGGCAAGATCGGCGTGCCCGAAGCCGTGCTGTGCAAGCCCGGCCGGCTGACCAAGGAAGAGTTCGCCATCATCCAGACCCATCCGGCGGTGGGGGCCGGCATTCTCCAGGACATCCGGCCCATGCAGGACCTGATTCCCGGGGTGCTCTATCATCACGAGCGCTGGGATGGCAAGGGCTATCCGCACGGCCTCAAGGGCCAGGACATCCCGCTGTACGGCCGGATCATCTGCATCGCCGATTCCTTCGACGCCATGAGTTCTACGCGCACCTATCGTCAGGCTCTGTCCCTGGATCGCGTGCTGGGCGAGATTCAGCGCTGCGCGGCCCAGCAGTTTGATCCGAACCTGGTCGCCACCTTCCTGACCCTCGACTTCAAGCCGTTCATGGAGATGGTCCGGCAAAACCAGACCCAACATCCGGTGGGCGCGGCGCTGGGGGGGGGCGTTTGTCCCCCGGCCGGTGGTCCGGCCGCCAAGGCCGGGGAGCCAATGCCCAGGAGTGACGCATGAAGCTCAGCCACGAAGTCTACGATCAGCTCACGGTCCTGAAGATCCACGGCGACCTTACCGCCGAGCACGTCGAAAGCGTGCGCAAGCTGACCACCGAGCGTCTGGGCAAATCCGCCCGCGATTTCGTGCTGGATGTCACCGAGACCGAGTTTATCGACTCCAAGGGCCTCGAGACCCTGCTGTGGCTGCAGGAGGAATGCGGCCAGCACCTGGGCCAGGTGCGCCTGGCCGGGGCGACGGCCAACGTCGAGAAGATCCTGCAGGTCACGCGCCTGGCCCGGCGCTTGGACCGTCACGAGAGCGTCGACGCGGCCGTCAAGAGCCTGCGTCTGTGAGGGAAGGTATTCCCATGACCACCATCGCCACCAGCCCGCGGGCTTGTGTCCCACCAGCCGAGCGCAACGTGCGCATCGGCGATCTGCTTCTGGAGCGCGGCATCATCAGCCGCGAGCAACTGGACCAGGCTCTGGCCCGCCAGAAGGAAGCCGGCCAGAACCGCCTGCTGGGCGAAATCGTCGTCGAACTGAAACTCGCCACGGAAGAGCAGGTGCTGGAATTGCTGGCCGAAGGTTACGGCATACCCTTTGCCCGCGTCGGCCCGCGCATCGTGGATCCCAAGGTCATCGAGCTGCTGCCCCGGGATTTTCTGGAAAAGAACTGCGTCCTGCCCATGTTTCTGGTGCTGGGCAAGCTCACCGTGGCCGTGCACGAGCCGACCAACGTTTTTCTGATCGAGGAAATCGAGCGTCTGACCGGCACGGAGGTCCAGATTGTCGCCGCCACGGCCCGCGACATCCGGGCCACGCTTCAGGTCTACCTGCCGGCGGCCAACGTGTTTGTCATTGACCAGATCGTGGATGACCTCCAGGCCGAAGACCTGACCCTGGTGGAAAAGCAGATTGCGGATCTGACCAGCCTGGAAGAAGGGGCCAAGGATTCGCCGGTTATCAAGCTGGTCAACTACCTCATCTACGCGGCCGTGCAGGAGGGCGCTTCGGACATTCACCTGGAGCCGTCCGATCGCCAGTTCCGGGTGCGCTACCGCGTTGATGGCGTGCTTTTCGAAAAGATGAAGCCGCCGCACCAGATGCAGCCGGCCGTCGTCAGCCGCATCAAGATCATGGCCGGCCTGGACATCTCCGAGCGGCGCATCCCGCAGGACGGCGGTATTACCGTCATGCTCGACAAGCGCCCCGTGGATCTGCGCGTGTCCACCATGCCCGGGCGCTTCGGCGAGAAGGTGGTGATCCGCATCATCGACAATCGCCACGTCCAGACCAGTCTGGAGACGCTGGGCTTTTCCTTCCAGATGCTCAGCCGCTTCCGCCAGCTCATCCAGCGTCCCAACGGCATCGTGCTGGTCACCGGCCCCACGGGCAGCGGCAAGTCCACCACCCTTTATGCCTGTCTGCACGAACTGGTGGACGACGCGACCAACATCTGTACCGTCGAAGACCCCGTCGAGTACAACCTTCCGGGCGTCAACCAGTTCCAGGTCAACGACAAGGTCGGCTTTACCTTTGCCTCGGCTTTGCGTTCGCTGCTGCGCCAGGACCCGGACATCGTCATGCTCGGCGAAATCCGCGATGCCGAGACGGCCCGTATCGCCACCCAGGCGGCCCTGACGGGACACCTGGTGCTCTCGACGCTGCACACCAACGATGCCCCCGGCGCCGTGACGCGCCTGTTCAACATTGGCGTGGAGCCCTACCTGGTGGCCGCCGCCCTGCGTGGGGTGCTGGCCCAGCGCCTGCTGCGCCGCATCTGCTCCCACTGCAAGGAGCCCGTGGAGATGACTCCCGCCCTGGAACGCACGCTGACCCAGCTCGGGGAAGGCGCGGCCCGGGTGGAGCAGATCTTCCGCGGGGCGGGCTGCTCCAAGTGCCGCCACACCGGCTACGCCGGACGCCTCGGGGCCTTCGAGCTGTTCGTGCCCGACGACGAATCGCTGGATGCCATCAGCCGCGGGGCCACCCTCCAGGAACTGCGCCGCCTGACCAAGGCCGCTGGCTTTATCAGCCTGCGCCAGGACGGCCTGGAGAAGGTTCGCGCCGGCCTGACGACCGTGGAGGAACTTCTGAACGCCACCGAAATTGTTTAGGAATGCTTCGGACGTGAGAGGGCACGGCTGCATCCGAGTCGCCGGCCTCTTCCAACGCCAGACCGTTCGGACCGACACCCGCCCTTGCCAACCCCCTGGATCTGCCATGCCCCGTTTCCTTTACCGAGCCCGTGATGGACAAGGCGCCCTGGCCACCGGCGTGGTGGCGGCGGTGAGCCTGGAGGCGGCCGGGCAGAGCCTGCGCGCCGAGGGCAAGTACATCGTGCACCTGCGCCAGGTGCATGAGGAGCCGCAGGATCCGGCCGTGGCCGCGCTGGCCACCGACTCCCGACACATCCGCCGGCAGGATGTGGTCTTCTTCACCCATCAGATCGCCACCATGGTGGAAACCGGCGTGCCCATCGGCGAGGCCCTGCACTGCGTCCAGGAGCAGACCGCCAACCCTCATTTTCGCAGCGTGCTGGGCGCGATCGTCGATCACGTGGAAGCGGGGGGTGATCTGTCCACCGCCCTGAAGCGCTTCCCGCGCACCTTCCCGCCGATCATGACCAGTCTGGTGCACGCCTCGGAGGTCAGCGGCACGATGGGCACCATGCTGGACCGCGTCTCGAGCTACCTGGAGAAGGAGGAAGGCACGCGCCGCCAGGTGCGCCATGCTCTGGCCTACCCGCTGGTCATGATCGTCATGGCCATCAGCGTCACGGTGTTCCTGCTGACGTTCGTGCTGCCGCGCTTCGCCAAAATCTACGCTGCCCGCCGGGCCGTGCTGCCGGGGCCCACGCGCGTGCTGCTGGCCATCAGCAACTCCCTGGTCGAGCAGTGGTTCCTATGGGTCGCCGGAGCGGTTCTGGCCGCGGTGGTCCTGTGGCTGTTCACCGGCAGCGCCTGGGGCCGGCGCGTGATCGACTATCTCAAGCTCCACGTGCCTGTCCTGCGCGGTCTGTTCACCCAGTTGTATCTTTCCCGCGCCTGCCGGGCCATGGGCACCATGATGAACGCGGGCGTGCCCCTGATCGACACGATCCAGATTGTCCGCCAGGTCACCGTAAATGCCTACTACGACGATCTGTGGAACCAGGTCGACGCCGCGATCAAGCAAGGCCTGCAACTGTCCGATCCTCTGTCCCACTCGCAGTTGCTGCCCCGCTCGGTGGTGCAGATGATCAAGAGCGGCGAGAAATCCGGCCGGCTGGCTCAGGTGCTCAACCGCGTGGCCGAGCATACCGAGCAGGAGTTCGATCAGGCCGTCAAGACCGCCACCCAGTTCCTTGAACCACTCATGGTGATGGTGATGGGCAGCCTGGTGGGGTTTGTGGCCATAGCCCTGCTGCTGCCCATCTTCAACATCAGCCGCGTGGTGGCTTCGTAGAACACACCTTTGTACCCCTCGTGCGCTCTTTGCACGCTGAGGATAGGGCAAACAGGTCCCACTTCTTTTCGGCGCGACTCTGAAGCATTTTATCCGGACCCCGGAGGCGATAATGTGTTCTTCGTCACGCCAGGGTTGATTTCCGGAGGTCTTCGGCGTCAAATTGTGCCGTCGATCGGGGATCGTGCCGTGGGTGGAGCCCACACCCCGCCGGCATCGCGGCTGCGAGGGTGCAATGACCAAGCTCACGCGTCTCTTGGGCAATGGCGGTCACAAGTGGAGATTCTTCCGGGCGGGCGGCTTTGACCAGGTCCGCCTGGATCGCGGGGCGGACCTGCTGGCCTTGGAGCAATTGGACCAGAAGCTCTGGGTGGCCCTGTCCTGCCCCGTGAAAGGCCTGGAGTTTGACACGCGTACACTCGAGCTCATCGATACCGACAAAGACGGCCGCATCCGGGCCCCGGAGATCCTGGCGGCTGTGCGCTGGGTCTGCAGCCTGCTCAAGTCGGCCGATGAACTGGTGCGGCCGGCCGAGGCCCTGCCCCTGGCGGCCATCAACGATGCCAACCCGGAGGGCCGGCAGGTGCTGGCGGCGGCACGCCGGGTGCTCTTGAGCCTGGGTAAAGGGGATGCCGATCGCATCGCCGTAGGCGATACCGCGGATACTGTCCGCATTTTTTCCCAGACCCATCTGAACGGCGACGGCGTGGTTCCGGCCGATGCGGCGGAAGACCCCGCCGTTCAGGGGGCCATCAGTGACATCCTGGCCGCGGTGGGATCGGCGCCGGACCGCAGTGGCAAGCCCGGCGTGAACCAGGCCCTGGTGGACCAGTTCTTCACGCAGGCCCAGGCGTGGGTCGATTGGCTGGTCCGCCAGGATGCCGAAGCGGCCACGCTCCAACCATTGGGCCCGGCGACGGCGGCCGCGGCGGCGGCGCTTGCCGCGGTTCGGGCCAAGGTGGAGGATTATTTCGCCCGCTGCCGCCTGGCCGCCTTCGATCCCCGCGCCCTGGCGGCGGTCAATGGCCAGGAATCGGAATTTCTGGCCCTGGCCGCCAAGGACCTGTCCATCTCCAGCGCCGAGATTGCCCAGCTTCCCCTGGCTCCGATTGGCGCGGATCGGCCGCTGCCCCTGAGCGGCCCGGTCAACCCGGCCTGGGCCGCCGCCTTGGCCCAGTTGCGCGATCAGGCCGTGGTGCCCCTGCTGGGGCCGCGGCCGAGCCTGACCCTGGAGGACTGGACCGCGGTGTGTGGCCGCCTGGATCCGTATCTAGCCTGGCAGGCGGCAAAACCGGTTACCCCGGTGGAAAAACTCGGCGCCGAGCGGCTGCGGGCCCTGCTGGCCGCCCCGGTGCGACAGGCCATCACCGAACTGATCAACCAGGATCTGGCCCTGGCCGGGGAGTTCGATGCCATCGCCGCCCTGGACCGCCTGGTTCGCTATCATCGGGACCTTTACCAGCTTCTGTGCAATTACGTCAACTTCCATTCTTTTTACAGCCGGCACGATAGGAGCATTTTTCAAGCTGGCCGGCTCTACCTGGACCAGCGCAGTTGTGACCTGTGCGTGCGCGTGGATGACATGGGCAAGCAGGGCGTATTGGCCCAGCTCAGCCGTCTCTATATCGCCTATTGCGATTGTGTCCGCCCCGCCACGGGGCAGAAGATGACCATCGCCGCCTGCTTCACGGCCGGGGACTCGGACAATCTTATGGTCGGCCGCAACGGTGTCTTCTATGACCGCCAGGGCAACGACTGGGATGCCACCATCGTCAAGGTGGTGGAGAATCCCATCAGCATCCGCCAGGCGTTCTGGTCGCCATACAAGCGGCTGGTCCGGTGGATCGAAGAGCAGGTGGCCAAGCGTGCGGCGGCGGCCGATCAGGCGGCCGACCAGGGGCTGGCTCAGACGCTGACCACCGCCACGACCCCCCCCGCGGCGGGTGGGGCCGCCACCGCAGCGAAGCAGCCTTCTGTACGCAAGATCGACGTCGGCACGGTCGCGGCCATTGGTGTGGCCATGGGCAGCATTGGCACGTTTCTGGCCATGCTGGCCACCAACTTCATGGGGCTGGGCCCGTGGATGCCTGTGGGACTGGCCGCCCTGGTTCTGATCATATCCGGCCCCTCCATGCTCATCGCCGGTATGAAGTTGCGGCAGCGCAACCTGGGGCCGCTGCTGGATGCCAACGGCTGGGCGATCAACACGCGGGCCAAGATTAATATTCCCTTCGGTAGGTCGCTCACGGGCATGGCGGCGCTGCCGTCCGGGGCGCAGCGCGATCTCTTTGACCCCTTCGCCGAAAAGAAGAGGTGGCGCTACAAGGTGGCCGTGCTGGTTCTTATTCTGGCCGGCCTGGTAGCCGCCTGGTACTTCGGCCTGGCCGAACGCATCATCCCCGGGGTACTGCCGAAATCCGGCTGGGTGATAAAGCACGAAGTCAAGCCTACGGCCTCTCTCACCGGCGTCCGTTTTGGCGCGTTGACGGCGGGCAAAGTCAAGCTGAGTTTCGAGGTGGAGATTGACAACCCCTTCGGTGTGGCGCTGTCGCTCAAGACGCTGGACTACAGCATGGCGGCCAGCAGCGGGCAGGTGCTTAAGGGCATCGCCGATCTGAAGGGCACCCTTCCGGTTCCTCCCAAACAGTCCAAGACTCTGACTCTCTCAACCGAGGTGCCTGTCGCGGATGTGCAGGCCTTTGCCAAGGCCGTTCCCTCCGGCACCGCCGTCTCCTACAGCCCCGATACCAAACTCACCGTGGACGCTCCGACCATCGGTCCGGTGGTCATCCCCCTGACCTCCAAGAACGAGATCATGGTTCCCCCGATCCCCGGTAAGTAGGGCAGGTCACACACGGCAGACCCCTTCGGGCGTTCTTCCCGCGGGATCTACATTTGGCCCAGGGCATCGATGGGCCCGGCCTGCAACTCCCCGGCATACTTCATGAGGGTGTGCTTCTGGGAGCCGGTCAGGATGAACGGCCCCCTTTGCTGGCGGTGCGCGTCAATCGCCACCTTCAAATGACAGAACAGGGTCGGAGCGTATTGGCACTCGTCGATCACCACCGGCGGGGGGATTCAGCCGATGAAACGCCTCGGGGGTCTTTTCGGCCATTTCGGCGTGGGTGGGCAGGTTGAGGTTTACAAAGTGGTGCGCCGCATCGGTGCGGCGTAGGAGCGAGGTTTTGCCTGTCTACCGCGCCCCCGAAAGCAGCACCGCCGGCCGCATGCCTACAGAGCGCTTCAGGACCTCCGCGATGTCCTGTTCAATCCACATGCATAAATTGTGCAATCAAGCTGCATAATCTGCAGGATCAGGCATCGTGAATCAGCGATGAGGAATCAGAGATCCAGTTCCTGTGCCTCTTCCGCCCGGTCCATGATGAACTTGAAGCGCGCCGAAGCGTCCTTGCCCATGAGCTCCGCAATCACCCGGTCGGTGGCCAGGGGATCGGCGATCTCCACGCGCAGCAGCCGCCGGGTTTTGGGGTTCAGGGTGGTCTCCCAGAGCACCTTGGGCATCATTTCGCCCAGCCCCTTGAAGCGGGTGATCTCGGGCTTGGCCCGGCCGTTGCACTCCTTGAGGATCCGGTCCCGATCCGGGTCATCCTTGGCCCAGTAGGTTTCCTTGCCGATATCCACGCGGTACAGGGGCGGCTGGGCCAGATACACCCGGCCGGCCCGCATCAGTTCCGGCATGTAACGGTAGATGAACGTCAACAGCAGGGTGGCGATGTGGTGGCCGTCGGAATCAGCGTCGGTCAGGATGATGATTTTGCCGTAGCGCAAGCGGCCCAGGTCGAAGCTCTTGCCCACCCCGCAGCCCAATGCCGTGACCAGGTCGGCCAGTTCCTTGTTCTCCAGCACCTTCTGCAGCGACGCCCCCTCGGTGTTGAGCACCTTGCCGCGCAGCGGCAGAATCGCCTGGCGGGTGCGGTCCCGGCCCTGCTTGGCGCTGCCGCCGGCCGAGTCGCCTTCCACGATGAACAGTTCCGACCCGGCCGCATCGTGGGCCGTGCAGTCGGACAGCTTGCCCGGCAGGTTCAGTCGCCCCGTGGTGGCCGTCTTGCGCGTCACTTCGGCCTGGGCCGCCCGCGAGGCCTCGCGGGCCCGGGCCGCCAGGATGATCCGGGCCACGATGGCCTCGGCCACGGAGCGGTTCTGGTTCAACCACTGCTCCAGGGCGGGCCGGACCGTCGAATCCACGTGTGTGGCGATCTCCGGGTTGTTGAGCCGGTCTTTGGTCTGCCCCTGGAACTGCGGGTCGGTGGCGAACACCGATAGCACTCCGTACATGCCCTCCCGGATGTCATCCGCCGACACGGTTACGCCCTTGGGCATCAGGTTGTGCGTTTCGATGAAGTTACGCACCGCCTTGGCCACGCCGGTGCGCAGGCCGGTCTCGTGGGTTCCGCCGGAGCCGGTGGGAATGCCGTTGACGTAACTCTTGACGTACTCGTCGGTCGCCTCGGTCCATTGCAGGGCCAGGTCGATCTTGGTGCCGTTCTCCTTGGTCAGCGTGAAGGGCACCTCATGGACGGGCTTGGCCCCGCTGGCGGGGGTGCTTCCGGAAGTGCCGGCGTGCTGGGTCAGCAGCTTCTTGAGAAACGCCGTCAGCCCGTCCTCATGGTCGAAGCTGTAGCGCTCTTTGTTTACCTCATCCACGAACATCACCTTGAGGCCCTTGTGGATGTAGGAGATGACTTCGCAGCGCTCCCGGATCAGGGCTGCGTCGAACTCGATCTTGGGGAAGATGTCCGGATCGGGGTGAAAGTAGACGCTCGAACCGGAGCCGCGAGCTCCGTTGGTTTTGCTCAGTTTGCCGACGGGCTTGCCCCGCTTGAACGTCATGCTCCACTGGGAGCCGTCCCGCCGCACCGTGGCCGTCAGCTCCTTGGACAGGGCATTGACCACCGAGGCCCCCACGCCGTGCAGCCCCCCGGAAGTCGTGTAATTCTTGTGATCGAATTTGCCGCCGGCATGCAGCATGGTGAAGATGACTTCCAACGCGGACTTCTTGGTCTGCTTGTGGACGTCCGTGGGCATGCCGCGGCCGTTGTCGGTTACCGTCACGGCCGTGCCTTCGGCGTGCAGCGCCACCTCGATGCTCGTGGCGTAGCCGTTCATGGCCTCGTCCACGGCGTTATCCAGGATTTCCCATACCAGGTGGTGCAGCCCGGCCGAGCCGACCCCCCCGATGTACATCCCCGGCCGCTTGCGCACCGGTTCGAGACCTTCGAGAACTTGAATGGAATCGGCGTTATACGTGGCTGTCGTCATGTTCCTGTCGTCCGTGACTCTCAGGGCGTGCTACTGCCCGCCTCCTGGCGCAGGCCCGTGGGGTCGGCACTCATGATAGCCGGGGCGGCAAGGCCGGGAAGCAGCCTTGGCGTCCTTTTTTTGGCTGCCGCCGCTATAGCCGCCGTCTGGGACCATCGGCGTTCGCCAGGGGCTCAGGTTAACATATCGCCACGACCCGTCGAGAGGCCACGGCCCAACTGCATCGTGAGGGGTGGTTTCTGGTTCATATCAAGGTCAGCCGGCCCCAGTTCGTGCATCCCCAGCGGCCGGTTCGGCGGGCCACCCCTGAGCGGAACGTGCCCTGCGGCCCCTGCCTGGCATCGGACAGATCAGGGGTTTCGGACACCGCGGCGCTTTCTACGGGTATGCTGATGGTATGACGCTGGGGCGCAAACTGCTGATCAAGACCGTTCTGTTGGTGGTCAGCCTGATCGTGCTGGCGGCTGGAGCGCTGTGGAGCATCCGGGGGCTGGGCGTGAACCAGCAGCTTTGGCAGAATCTGGACCTTGAGCTGCGTCAGATCTACGCGGCAGGGCTGGATATTGCGGCCGCCCGCGATGCCTTGGTGGCCCCGGTGCCCAACCCGGCCGCCGCCCAGGCGCGGCTCAGCACCTGCACCATGCGTTTGAATGCCTATGTGGCCAGCTTGGCCGCCACGCCGGCGACGGAGCCGGGATTCCGCACCGTCCAGCACGGCAGCGCCACCCGGGCCCTGGCCGCCGTTCAGGCCGCCGCCGCGCAACTGGCCGCGCCCGCCCAGGCCGTTCCCAGCCTGGACACGGCCCAGAATCACGTGGCCGCGATGAGCCAGCGCACCACCAACGCGATCCACGAGCTCCAAGACACCGCCCGTACGCGTCTGGAGCGGGCCCTGATCGGCTTGGGCATCCTCTCTGTCCTGGTCACCCTCGGGGCGGCGCTTTTGAGCTGGTCCCTCTACCGCTCGGTGATGTCACCCCTGAACCGGCTGGGCGCGGGCGTGCGCCAGATCGCCCGGGGCCGGTTTGACCCGCGCCTGGTGGAAACCGGCGATGCCGAGTTTGTCGCCCTGGCCAGCGAGTTAAACCGCATGGCCGGGGAGCTTCAGTAGCTTTACCGCAACCTGGAGGACAAGGTGGCCCGGACCAGCCGGTAACTGGTGCAGTCCGAGCGGCTGGCCAGCGTGGGGTACCTGGCGGCCGGCGTGGCCCACGAAATCAATAACCCCCTGGGCATCATCACGGGCCACGCGGAATTGGCGCTGCGGGGGCTGAAACACGGGGCCGATGCCCCGGCGGTGCAGCAGACCATGCAAAGTCTGCAGGTGATCTGTGAAGAATCATTTCGCTGCAAGGAGATCATCCGTAAGCTGCTGACCCTGGCCAAGCCCGTGCCCGGCGGAGCGGCGGGGCGTGAAAGGCTGGCCCTGGCCCAAAGTGTTCAAGAGGTGGTCGAGATGGTGCAGGGCCTGCCCGTGTGTCAGGGGCGGAAGCTGAAGGTCGAGGCCGCCGGCGCCGGAGCAACCACGGTGCTGGCCAACCCTTCCGAGATGCGGCAGGTGATCCTGAATCTGGTGAGTAACGCCCTTCAGGCTACGGCCGGGATGAATGAGGGATGCGTAACCCTTACCGTGCGGCCCAGCGGCGGGGAGGTGGAGATGGTGGTTCAGGACAATGGTCGGGGCATGACGCCGGAATCCGTGGCGCGCGTGTTTGAGCCGTTCTACACGCAGAAACGCGGCAGCGCCGCCGAGAGCAGTGGAACCGGCCTGGGCCTGTCCATCGTTCACGCCATCGTGCGCGAGCACGGCGGGCGAATCGTGGCCCAAAGCGCCGGGCCGGGCCGGGGAAGCTGTTTTACGATGGTATTACCGGCGGCAGATGGGTAATTGTCAATTTTTGAATGTCAGTTTTCAACTGACGGAGTGGCTGCAGCCGTGAGCCTTCTCCCAATCGAAAATTGAAATTCACAAATCGAAAATGTCCTCTGCCCGCCTTGCCGTCACAATGCGAGAGACCTATGGAACACATCGTGGCAGAACGTGGGCGTGAATTACGCGTGCTGGTTGTAGAAGATGAGGCGCGGCTGCGGGAGTTGCTGCTGCGGGCCATCCCTCAGATGGGGCTGGCGGCCGACGGGGCGGCCACGGCCGAAGAAGCGCTCAAGTTGATGGCCCAAGCGCCTCGGCCCATCCTGGTGGTGGACCTGAACCTGCCCGGCATGTCGGGCCTGGAGTTCCTCGAGCAGGTCCAACAGCGCTGGCCCCAGACCCGGGCCGTGATCCTGACCGCCTTCGGCGATCTCGAAGCGGCCCGGCAGGCGATCCGGCTGGAAGTTGCCGACTTCTTGACCAAGCCCTGCCCGCTGGGCGAACTGGAACAGGCCCTGGACCGCGCCCGCCGCCGCCTGCCTCCGCCGGCGATGCC